>JANXAA010000058.1 GCA_025061865.1 Acidobacteriota bacterium
CAGGAGCGGGCCCTTTGGAAGGCCGGTTACTTGTCCTGGGACGCCCTCCTGGATGCCCTACCCGAATTGCCGCTCCAACGCCGTCAGAAGGCTCGCTGGCGGCGCCAACTCCTGCAAGCCCAGCGAGCTTATCAGGAGCGGGATGCCCGGTGGTTTGAACGGGCCCTGCCGCCGACCGAACGGTGGCGTTTGATTCCGGACTTCTGGTCGTGGACGGCTTTTGTCGACGTGGAGGCCTATCAGATTCGGCCAGGCTCTTATCGGATGACCCTGACGGGGATCCTCGTGGATCAGGACTATCGGGCCTTTGTCGCTGGCCAGAACCTCCACAAAGTGCCGCAAATCCTGGACTCGGTCCGTCTGATGGTCTCCTTCGGGGGCCAGGGCTTTGACCTTCAGATGCTGGAGCAGACATATCCCCACTGGGAGCGGCCCTTTGCTCATCTGGACTTGCAGCCCATGTTCAAGCTCGTGGGTCTCCCCCAGGGCCTAAAGAAGCTGGAACGCATGTTCGGATGGCAGCGAGGCGCCGGCTTGGACGGGATGGGTGGATGGCTGGCTGTCCAGCTCTGGGAGCGGCATCGAGAGGGAGACGACCGCGCCCTGAAGGCTCTCATTCGGTATAACTTTGAGGACGTCGTTCGCTTGCCCTTCCTGGCAGTCTTTATCTACAACCGGATTATCCAACAAGGCGAGTATCCCTTCCCACTTTTCCAGCCGGACCTTCCCAAGTTGACGCCCCCGCCGATGGACCGGTCTATCGTGTACGAGATCCGGTACCGGAGGCCCCGGCATGCCTACCCGTCCGGATAAGAAGGCCATCGCCGAGGTCTTAGAGGAAATCGCTACGCTGCTGGCCCTCCAGGGCGAGAATGTCTTTAAGGTCCGGGCTTACGAGAACGCGGCCCGGGCCCTGACGCGGACCCGAGAATCCCTCGACGAACTCGTCCGCACGGGTCGCCTCCGATCGGTTCGGGGCATCGGAAGCTCGACGGCTAAGGTCATCCAGGAGTACTACGAGACGGGCGAGCCCCCGGCCCTCCTCCGAGAACTCCGGGCTAAGACGCCGCCGGGTCTCTTAGAGCTCTTGACCATTCCGGGTCTAGGTCCGCAACGGGTCCGTCTTCTCTATGAAAAACTGGACATCCGTACGGTCGCCGACCTCGAGTACGCCCTACAAGAAAATCGCCTTCAGCTCATCGAAGGCTTTGGACCTCGGACTATCGAAACCATCCGAGAGGGTCTGGCCCTCTACCGGGCCGCCTCGGGCCGCTTCCTCCTCGGCCAAGTCTATCCCATTGCCGTGGCGATCGAGGCCTTCCTCCGCCAACGATGGCCGACCCCTGTCCGGTTGGTCGGAAGTACACGCCGGTGGTGCCCCGTCGTGGGGAACGTGAACTTGCTCTTGCAAGGCGTACCGCCCCCGGACCCATCTGGCCTCGGCTTGGACCAGGCCCCGGTCCGTCTTGACGTCGTCGAGCTTCAGGACCCAACCTGGTGGCTGCGAGTTCCCTCAGTGGGCCTGCCGGTCATCCTGACGTGGGTCCCGTCCGAGGACTGGCCGTGGGCCGTACGCTACTACACGGGGAGTCGGGAGCACAACCAGACCTTTCAAGCCTGGACGACCCAGCAGGGTTACACCTGGACAGGATTCCGCCTCCAAAAGGACGGGGCACCCTTGACACTGCCCCCGACCGGGAAAGCGGACGACCTATACGGGGACGAGCCGATCTTCGAACGTCTGGGCCTGGCCTGGCTTCCGCCCGAAGTCCGGGAGGACCGCGGCGAGATCGAACGGGCCGTCCGGCGTGACGTCCCGAAGCTCATCGAGCCGGATGACATCCGGGGCGTGCTCCATGTGCACACGCATTACAGCGACGGGGCCGACACTCTTCAGGAAATGATGGAGACGGCCCGAGACCTGGGCCTCGAATACGTCGGCATCAGCGACCACTCCCCAGCCGCCTATTACGCCAATGGCCTTGACCGGGACCGGCTTTTCCAGCAGTGGGCCGAGATGGAGGAAGTCCAGCGTCGGGTCCCGGAGGTCCGCATCCTGCGAGGGATGGAGGTCGACATCCTCCCGGACGGTCGTCTGGATTTAGACGACGACCTCCTGGAACGACTGGACTTCGTCGTCGCTTCCGTCCACAGCCGTTTTCAGATGTCCCCGGCCGAGATGACCCAACGGATCGTCCGAGCCCTGCGGCATCCCTGCACGACCATCTTGGGTCATCCCACGGGACGCCTCCTCTTGGGTCGAAAGGGCTACGAGGTCGACCTGGACCGCATCCTCGAGGTCGCCGCCGAGACGGGGACTCTCATCGAGATCAACGCCAACCCCCACCGCCTCGACCTGGACTGGACCCATCTGGAACGAGCCCGTCAGATGGGGGTTCGGTTCAGCATCGACCCCGATACCCATCGGAAATCGGACTTAGGCGACTACGTCTACGGGATCGGCATCGCCCGCAAGGGATGGCTAACGGCCGCTGACGTAGCCAACACACGTCCCGTCCCGGAACTCCTGGAACTCTTGGGGCAGAAACGCCGGAAGTAGGGAGGCGGGCAGCGAGCAGAAAGGCCGGTAGGCGAGGCGGAAAGGCAACTCCCCAGGTGGCCCGAATAGAGGCACCTATCGGCCCCAGCCCCTAGCGGGGCGAGCCCAGATGGATGTCTCCGATGTCCTTAGGCAATCCCAAGGGCGTTCATCCTTACCTACCTGCCCATTGGCCCATCGGCCCCCGGCCCTTTACTCGGGGGCATAGGGTCGGTGGCGGACACGGACCGGTCGGTCCGTGATCAGCGTCAAGACGACGGGACCTCGAAAGGGACCGTACTGGGCATCCAGACTAGGTCCTAAGACGGCCTGAAGGTCCTGGAGGGGCTGGGTCAAGACCCGCACGTCCGGTTCCAAAACCCGATGGCCCTGCAAGGTTCGTGTCTCCATCCGGACGACAACGGCCTGGGGGTCTAGTTTCTCCACTTCGACCCGGTCTCGAATGGATCCGATGGGGACCCGATATGCATAAAAGGTCCCGCCTAATGGGGTCCGGACGACCGAAAGGGTCGAACACCCCAGCGTGAAAGCAGTCTGAAAGTCCCGCTGGTAAGCGCCGCATATGTATAAACGGTCTGGAAAGCGAACCCCCAAGTAGTGCGGGTTCCATCGATAGTGGAACTCCGGGCGACCAGCTGGCGGGTGCACGGCAACACCCCAAAAGAGGAAATCGACTGTCACGGCCTCCATGCGGCTCAGCTCCGGGATAGGCCCCAATTGGATGAAGGCGATCCAGTCTTGAGGATGAGAGGGACGGCCGTCCCGATACCGGTAAACCTGTAGGAGGATAAAACCCCGCCTCTGTAGAATGGAATCAGGTCCCTCTAGCCGGAGGGGCAGCTGGAGGAGACTTCGGCGGACGTCGTACTGTAAGGGGCCTGTCCACCGGAGGTGGACCCTTTGGGCCGTGGATCGGCCGGCCCGGTCCAGTGCCAAGGCTGCCATTCGCTTCCAGGGCGGGGCCGGCTCAAGGTTCCACAAGAACTGCTCGGGATAAGCCCAGACGATGCGGACGATTTCGTAGAAAACGTGGGTCACACTAGGAACGATAGAGGCCATACTTCTTGGAAAATGCCAACGAGCGGCCCATGCCGAGATAGTCCAGTAAAGGATGCCGGAGTATAAAATCGCCAGGACGCAACCGGTCCGTAGAAGCCATCGTGGCCAAGCTGGGGTGGACCGGATTTCCAAGAGGCCCCACAAGCCATACCCCAGAAACGGGGCCATCACGACGTAGAAGCGAGGTCCGATCGAGAAATCGCCCCACCAAATCTTGTACGTCGCCAGGCTCAACCAGAAGGTCAGCCAGCCGGTCAGGACCCCGGCGGCCGGGTGGTCCATACCGTAGCGACGCACCTGACGGAAGAGGCCGATGACACCTAGAAGAGCGATCGGTGACCACACGAAGAGACCGTGGCCCGGATGAAATAGGTAATAGGCCGCTAATCGAGCATATGTCCGAAGCGCTGTTTCCAAGGGGAGGGACCATACAAAGAGACCGCCTTCGTAGCCCGTTCGGAACCAGTGCCCATAAGCGGTCCGATTGTATACCAGGACTAGTAAGGCCCATGGCAGACATCCGGCGATAAACCACCCCCACGAGACTACTTGTCGACGTACAGAGGCCCACCAGTCCCGGCGAGGCCGGAGCCGCCACAGGACGAACCCGATGATCCACGTTGCGTTAATGACCCGCACGCTCACAAGCCATCCGGAGAGGAATCCTAAGAACCCCCACAGACGGCCGGTCGGCTGGGTCTCGGTCGTCAATCGGTAGAAGGCCCAGAGCCAGAGGGCGGCGCCAGCCGCCTCCCAGGCATGCGGCATCGATGGAGACAGGAGAGCATAGGAGAGGACCGGGGCCGCTACCGCACTGCCAGCTAAAAAGAGGAACCGGTCTCTCTTGTTTAGCGCGGGGCTTTCTGCCAGGATCCGGCGGCTAAGCCTATCCAAGGCCCATAAAAAGACGGCCAGGGCTACGACGCCCGAGAGCCAGATCCCCAGAGTCCGCTCGAAGGGGATGGGCGTGTGACCGAAGACGACCCACCCGTAGTCTCGTACGGGCCAGAGCCGGCCCAGGACTTGGTCCCCGATAAATAGAAACGGGGCTTGTACGAGGGCCAGGCCAAAGGAGACGGGGGACACCCAGCGGCCTGTCGTGTAGTCGAAGAAGAATACCCGGTGCGTGACCAGCTTCAGATACAGCTCTCGGTCCAGGTCCGGCCACCCGCTCGAGTAGACAGCCTCCGTCATCGCATAGTAGGCCTGTCCATCCCCTTGGAGTATATTGGACGTCATTGGAAGGCCCAGCAAGACACTTAAAAGGCCCCACCCTAAGAGACGTCGGATCTCCGAAAAGGCCTCCCTTTTCATGCTACGCAGGCCATCTAAAAGTCTTGGGCGGGTGAGTCGATAAGCAGCAGATGGGTCAGTCGGGGGATGGGGGAAATCTTCGGAATAACCAGTCGTCAGGCAAGGCCCCTGCCAAAAGAGTAGCTGCTGGCCCCTCGGGTGTCCTAAGGGGAACCCCCTCTCCTGTCCACTTATCTCCTCACCTGCCTATTGGCCCAACCACACCCCCAGCCGGGCCAACCGGGCCGTCAAGGCCGTGAATTCTCCAGCGACCAGCAAGAGGCCCAGGACGATGAGGAAAACGCCGGATGCCTTCTCGATGACCGGAAGCCAGACCCGGACCTTTTTGAAAAAGCTCACCATGGACCCAAATGCCACGGCTGTCACCAAAAAGGGTATGCCCAGACCCAAGGAATACACAGTTAAGAGAATGACACCCTTCCAGACTTGGGCTTCGTCGGCCGCCAGCGTCAAGATGCCGGCCAGGACGTAGCTGACGCAGGGCGTCCAAGCGACGGCAAACACAAAGCCCATCAGCAAGGCCCCGGCTGCATTCATCGAACGGGGTCGCCAATTCCACAAACCTCCCAGCGACCACCGCGGGAACCGGAACAGGCCCAAAAAGTACAGGCCGAACAAGATGACCAAGATGCCGCCGACCTGGATGAACCACGTGCGGTATTCGCTCAGCCACTGACCGACCAAGGACGCCGAGGCACCCAGCAGGATAAAGGCCGAGCTAAAACCAGCCACAAACATTAGGGCTTGGGCGAAGATACGCACAAGGAGGGCCGTCTTCCGTTCCCGAGCGGCTGCCACCAGTTCCTGATGGCTAAGGCCCGAGAGGATGGAGATGTAAATCGGGATCAGCGGCAAGACGCAAGGAGAAAAGAACGACAGGAGACCACCGACGACCGCCGCCACGAGATTGAGGGACTCCACCGTCGACTCCAAACCCAGCAGATCGGCAAATGGGCAGGTCGGTAGGTAGGCAGAAGGGAAAGTAGGAGGCCGTGGAAGCCAACCATCAGGCGCGTATTCCCTGCCTTGGCGCCGCCTACGACGGCCACCCTCGGGCGCCGGTCCCGTCCTGCGCCAATGCCCGCCTGGGGCGGGGTCTGGGCCTCACGCACAGTGCATCATGGCGTAGAGGCGACCTCGTAGGTCACCCCGCCCACCGGCATCTCCAGTGCCATCAGGACAGAAGGTAACTCCTTTTCTACTTCCCACCTGTCCACCTACCTATCTGCCTGCCCATCTACCCAATTACCTTCGGTCACGCCGCCTCTACCTGGTCCAAGGTGAATTGAATCAGGGACCGGGTGCTGAAGCCCGTCCCACCGGCGGCCAGGTAAAAGGCTGGCTTCTCGGCCCAGAAGGGACCGGCGATGTCCAAGTGGACCCAGGGCCGGCCCTCGGTGAACTCACTCAAGAAGAGGCCACCGATGATCGTCCCGGCCTCCCGGGAGTTGGCGCTATTCTTGATGAAGGCGATGTCGCTCTTGATCAGGGTCTTATAGTCTCTCTCCAGGGGCAGAGGCCAGAAGGCCTCCCCGGCCCGCCGGGCCGAGGCCAGGAATGCCTGTTGAAACACCTCGTCATTGCTCATGACAGCCGCAATCTGACTCCCCAGGGCCACCGTCGCCGCCCCCGTCAGGGTCGCTACGTCGACGAGCTTCTGCGCCCCCTGCCGGGCCGTGAAGACCAACCCGTCGGCCAAGACGAGCCGGCCCTCGGCATCCGTGTTCGTGATCTCGATCGTCTTACCGTTCATCGCCCGCACGACGTCCCCAGGCCGGGAAGCCCGACCGGAAGGCATATTCTCGGCACAGCACAGGACGCCGTGGACCTCGACGGGCGGCTTGAGGCGTCCGATGGCCCACAGGGCCGCTAAGACGGCTGCCGCCCCCGCCATGTCGCCCTTCATGTCCAGCATCGAGGCCGATGGCTTCAGACATAGTCCCCCGCTGTCGAAGGTGATGCCCTTCCCGACCAGTCCCAGGACCCCGACGGGCTTCGTCTCGGGCCGGTAATGGAGATGGACCATCCGGGGCGGACTCTCACTGCCTCGACCGACACTCAGGAAGGCGTAAGCGCCCATCGCCTCTAAGTCGGCCGCGTCGTAAATCCGGACCATTATACCCACCGAGGACGCATAGTCGGCCGCCACCTCGGCCAGCCGCTCGGGGGACAAATACCCCGGTGGCTCGTTGATTAAGTCCCTTGCCAAGGCGACGGCGTCGGCGATGACCTCGGCGACTGTCTTGACCGATGCCAAGACCGGCTCCGGGACGTCCAGGAAAAAGACCTGTTCCAAGACCGACGGTTCGGGTTCGCCGGGTTCGGTCGTCGCATACTTGCGGAAGTTGTATTGGCCCAAGCGGAGGCCCTCCAAGGCAGCCCGTAGACTCATCCGCGGGTCGTTCTCTAGAACCGGTAGAGTCAATGCAATCCGGTCGACCCGGTCCCCCTGCACGAGACGCCCTAAGGCGCCGCAGGCCTTGCGTAAGGTCTCTGCCGTCATTGGGTGATGCTCGTCCCGTAGGCCGACGATGTACAAGGGGCCTGTCTCCGAGCCCAGCCAGGGCACGCTCAGAACGTCTCCTAACTGGCCCTTCCACCGACGTCGTTCCATAAGCTGACCGGGGACACCCTGATACCGGCGCTGCACGACGGACCACACGTCCGGATGAATCGGCGTCGGGCCGTCCCAAAATACCGCCAGGGCCGTACCCGTCGGCAGTTCGTCCAAGGAACGAATCGCTGTCACCTGCATCCCTTCGCCTCCGAATCGACAAAGTCCCGGGCCTCTAGGAAACGAATTAAGGATTCCAGACCCTCGGGGTCTGGAGGCCGCGGTCTGGAAATGATCCTACCCTAAATCCCCGGCTCGGCGCTTGCGGTCTAGGTACTCCAAGACGATCGGCGGGACTAAGCCAGCGACGTCTCCGCCGTATCGGAAAATCTCCTTGATAAGCCGGGACGACACATACGAGTAAGACTCGCCTGCCATCAGGAAGACCGTCTCGATGTCCGGACACAGCCGCCGGTTCATGAGGGCCATCTGAAATTCGTACTCGAAGTCCGTCATCGCCCGCAAGCCCCGGACGATGACCTGCGCCCCGACCTGGCGGACGAAGTCGACCAACAGGCCCCGAAACGTCTCGACCTGAACGCGAGGTTCCTCAGTAAACAAGGCCTGAATGATCGCCCGGCGCTCCTCAGTCGAAAAGAGGGGCGCCTTCTCAGGATTTTCCACGATAGCCACGATGACCCGGGGGAAGACCGACAGACACCGCTGGATGATGTCCAGATGCCCATTTGTAATGGGGTCAAAAGAACCAGGATAAACGGCCAGTCCCCGAACTTCCATACTGGCCTCTCCCTATCGGGCAGCCTTGCCGGGAAACGCCAAATGTTTGTCTTTCACAAGCGGGAACGTCGTTCGCAGGAATGAAAATACCCGGACTCTCCACCGAAGCAACCGAGCCATCGACCCTTGGCCAATAGGCCTGTTACCGCATGACGCCGCTTCCTTTCGCCTATGTCTTGTCATCCCCCAGGGATCCTCGGGTTCGTACTGGGTAGCCGGGTTGGGGCGGGGCCGAACATTCCGGGTCGCGATCCTCAAGCCGTAGATCAATGCCGTGCCCGCGATCAGGCCATCAGCTGCCGGGAGGGTCACGCCCTCGGTCCGCCACCGGCGGTACCATTCGGCCGCCGCCCGGGCGATCCGGCGGTCAACCCCGAGAACTCGACAGGCATTGATGAAGGCTTCCGTCGAGGCTTCTTCTCCCGGCCGCATACCAGCTACAGCTCATACACCGAGACGATACCCAGGCACGCCTCATCGGCCTCTCAGAGGTCCGCCAGGAGATGCCGCGGCGCATAGGGATGCCCCCGGACATAGTCGATGGCTACATCGGTGTCAACGAGCAAGGCATCCCTCCTCGGGCTCGGCCCGTACGGCATGGACGAATTCCCGGCTGTCGAAGTCCTCGGACCGCTTCCAGGCACCGAAGGCACGCAGGACCCCCTCGGTCCGCAGTCGACGAAGGTACGCCCGCAGGGCTTCGGCAACCGTCCCGGCTCAGGCTGCGAGATGCCTGCCGAGCCTCTTCGACCAACTTCCGAAAAAGATGGCGTACTTAATGATACGCCATCTCTAAAGGAAGACAAGTCATCTATCCCGCACCGAAGAACCCATGGACGGATGAGACGCCGGGTGCTGGGACATGGGGGGACCGGCAAGCGCCCGAATGTCCTCTGTAACTCTTGACTTCAGCCCCTATGGGCCCTCAGGAGGCCGGCCAAGAGGAGGACGCTGAAGGCATTGCAAGTCGCCGCAAAACCAAATCCCACCGCCGGGCCGAAGGCACTCCAGAGGCCGCCGACCAAGAGACTCGACAACAGGTCGCCGATTCCGTTGGCCGCACCCAAAGCCCCAAAGCCCGTCCCTCGCAAGTCAGCCGGGAG
>JANXAA010000059.1 GCA_025061865.1 Acidobacteriota bacterium
ATGATCCGGCAGATGCTGGACTTTGCTCGGAAAACCGTCGCTGAGCGGAGGCCCCTAAACATGGTTACCTTCCTACGCGACTATGCGACGTTCATCCGCCGGGTCCTCCCGGAAAACATCGAGATTCGGGTCGAGGTCGAGACCGGCGACGCCTGGGTTTGGGGCAATGAGACCCAGATCCATCAGGCTCTTACAAACCTGGCTGTCAATGCTCGGGATGCCATGTTGGCGGGCGGTCGGTTGACTTTCCGGCTGACCCGTATTGAAGTCTTGCCCGATTGGGAACCGCCCCTGCCCGGCATGGTACCGGGGTCCTGGGTCGGCCTTGAAGTAACCGATACGGGCATCGGGATCCTGCCGGAGGTCCTGCCCCACATTTTTGAGCCCTTCTTTACGACCAAGCGGCCGGGCCATGGGACGGGCTTGGGCCTAGCGCAGGTGTACGGCATCGTCCAACAACACGGGGGCCACATCGGCGTCCGGAGCTGCCCCGGGGTCGGGACAAGGTTTATCATTTACCTGCCTTACTACGTGCCCGAGGGTCAGGCCGAGGTCGAGAAGAGAGCCTCCACCAAGACTGCCGAATTCCACGGGACTGTCCTGCTGGTCGAAGACGAGCCCAAGGTCCTGGAGACGACCCGGGACATGTTGGAGTCCCTGGGGTTTCGGGTGCTGGCCACGACCAATCCAGTCGAGGCCCTACGATTGTACGAAGCCCATCGGCCGGAAATCACTCTGGTCTTGTCGGACACCATTATGCCGGAGATGAGTGGGCCCGAGCTCCTGAAATTCCTGCGGGCCCGGGACCCGGACGTCCGGTTCGTTTTCATGAGCTTCCATCCCTTAGGGAACGCACGTGGACCTTGGGCCGAGGTCGACGTCCCCTGGGTCCAGAAACCCTTCTGTCGAGACGACTTGGTGCAGGTGCTCCAGCAGGCCCTGAGCCGGATAGGGAAGGCGTGATGCGGGATAAGGTCCCAAGATAAGCGTTTGGTCGACCTCTGTTAAGAGTCGGGACCCCGCACCCGAAACTGAGACCTTTCATCTTTCATCTGTATCTTGCATCTCGGGGGCATCAATGCACTGGCCGGCATGGGTCGCATGGCGTCTGGTCCGGAGCCGCGCCGGGCGGCTCCTCACGCTGACGGGCTGGGCGGCCGTCACGGGGGTGTTCCTGGGCGTCGCGGCCTTGGTCATCGCCATGGCCCTGATGACGGGATTCCAGCAAGACCTGAAGGCGAAGCTCCTGGGTGGGATTCCTCACGTGACCCTGACGGGCCTGAGGCCCGAGAGCCTACAGGCGGTCCTGGGCCGACTCGATGAGGTCCGGCGCTTGCCCACCGTCCGCAGCGTCTTTCCGACTGTATATGCCCAGGGCTTGTTGGTCAGTCCTTACGGGAGCACAGGCGTCCTTATCAAAGGCGTGCCCTCGGAAGCCCGGTCGGATATCCCCGTATTGACTCGCCTCGTCGGCGGCCGATGGGACCGTCTGACGGCCCAGGACGGCGTCGCCGTCGGACGCGGCTTAGCCCAGCGGTTGGGCGTTTGGGCCGGGGACAGCGTTCGTCTCGTAATCCCCGACAGTATAGCGTCCCCGATGGGACTCCTTCCACGCCTCCGGCGGGTCTACGTGGCCGCCGTCTTTCAATCAGACATGTATGAGTTCGACAATACATGGGTCTTTATGCACGTCGACCTGGCCCGTCGCCTGTTTCAGCCTTCGGGCGGAGCGTCGGCCGTCGAGCTCATGCTGGACGACGTCGACCGGGCTCCTCAGGTCGCCCGCCAGGCCGCCGAGCGGTTCCGGGACGTCGGCGTCGTGACGGAGACCTGGATGGACCAAAACCGGGCCCTCTTTGCGGCCCTCCAGTTGGAGAAATGGATGCTCTTTGCGGCCATCACACTGATCGTCGTCGTGGCGTCCTTCAATATCATCACGCACTTGGCCCTGATGGTCCATGAGAAGCGAAGCCGGATCGCTATGATGATGGCGATGGGGGCCGAAGGACGGGCCATCCAGCGGGTGTTCCTATATCAGGGTCTCGTCCTGGGTCTGACGGGCATCGTCGCCGGCCTCATCGTCGGCGGGACGGCCAGCTTTGTCTTGGACCATTACCGGCTCATTCGACTTCCGGTAGAGGTCTACTTCATCCCATATTTGCCCTTCCGGCTCCGGTGGCTCGATGTCCTGTGGATCGCCCTCGTGACAGCCGGGATCGTCCTCCTCGCAGCATGGTTTCCGGCTCGGCAAGTGACCCAGCTCCGACCGACTGAAATCCTGCGGTCTCCCCCCTGACGAGACGAAAGTCCCGGCCCAACACCTGATATTCTCAGAGACCTCCTACCGGGACGTGGCGCCCGGCACCTGGGGCCCCGTGACCCACGGTCGTACGAACGGAAGTAGGGCAAAGGCCGGTAAGGCCAGGATGAATGTCACGGCAAAGTACGGGCTGTAACCCAGATGGGCAGCGCCGACCCCCGAGAGGGCCGAGACGAGCGTGCGGGGAAGGCCGAAGAGGGCCGACAGGAGGGCATACTGGGTCGCCGCGTAGCGCTTGTCGCACACGGCCATCAGAAAGGCCAGGAACGCCGCTGTACCCATGCCGCCCGTGAATTCCTCGACGACGATGGCCGTCCCGACCCATGCTCGCGTGCGATCCCAAGCCGCATATGCATACAGTAAGTTCGACAAGGCCTGCAGGAGACCTAGCTGCCACAGACCCGCAAAGATGCCCCACCGGGACGTCAACCAGCCACCGACCAGGGCGCCCGCCACAGTCATCAACATGCCGAGCGTCCCTTGCAAGAAGCCAATCTCGGCCAGCGTCAGGCCGGCGTCGACCAGGAAAGGCCGCTTCATGGGGCTCATCGCCTGGTCCCCGAGCTTAAAGAGGAAGATGAACGCCACGACGTTGTACCATCCCGGCCGCTGAAAGAACCCCTTGAGGAGTGCTCGAGCCGACGGGCGGTCACCCGCATCTTCACCTCGGGAGGCGAACGGATTCGGTGCCCGCAGGGTCAGCAGGGCCAGGAGCACAAATAGTCCGGCGGCGACCTGGCTCGTCACGGACCATCCCCACCGGCCGGCCAGGACGACGAGGGCGCCCCCGGCGACGATCAGGGCGACCCGGTAGGCGGTTACCCGGACGCCATTCGCCAGACCCATCTCCCGGGCTTCCAAGAGTTGGATGCTGTATGCGTCAATCGCGATGTCCTGGGTGGCCGACAGGACTGTGAGACCGATGACGGTCGCCCAGAGGGCCCAGTGAGCCTCCGTCAGGCCCGACCAGGGGAAGAGGCCGAACAGAACGGCCAGTAAAACCTGGCATCCCACAATCCAGTATTTCCGCCGCCCCCACAGGTCGACTAGGGGCGCCCAAGCGAACTTATACGTCCAGGCCAGCCCCGTCAGATGAAAGAGGCCAATCGTCTCGAGTCGAAACCCGGCCCGCCGGAGGGCGACCGGGATGACTTCGTTGACGAATCCGAAGGGGAAGCCCTCGGCAAAGTACAGGAGGGCTACCCACGGGAGCTTCCGTCGGAGCGGTGGTGTCGTCGACATCCAACCGTCCAGTGAAATCAGGATGGCAGGGTGCGGGACAAGGGTCTTGGCCGTACAAAAGGCCATCCCTCGAGACGCCCGCCGTCATACGGACGTTTCGGCACGGACATCGGGCATGCTATAGCAGCAGGCTGTGCGCACGTCGATTATACTCCATACCCAGCTCCTATCGTCCATTTGAGATTCTTGGCCGGCCTATCGATAATGGAGCCGCTTCTAATCGTACGAGGGAGGATGGCCAGATAAGGTCGGCATCCATCGAGTTAGCAGGCGTTGCCGACACCGGATACCCGGCACCCGACACCTAATCAAAAAATCAAAACAGGAGCAGGGCCTATGCGCATTGCCGAACGAATGAGTCGACTGGGGACGGAGACGGCCTTTGAGGTCCTGGCCGCCGCCCGTCTCTTGGAAGCCCAGGGCCGGGACATCGTGCACTTAGAAATCGGAGAGCCCGACTTCCCGACGCCCGACTTCATTATCGAGGCGGCCTATCGAGCCATGCGAGAGGGCCAAACTCACTACGGCCCGGCCGCTGGCCTGGCGGACCTGCGGGAGGCCCTCGCCGAACACGTGAGCCGGACCCGCCAGGTCGAGGTCTCACTCGAGCAAGTCGTCATCACGCCGGGGGCAAAACCCATCATTTTCTATTCGGTCCTGGCCTTGATCGAAAAGGGCGACGAGGTCATCCTCCCGGACCCCGGCTTTCCCATCTATGAGTCGGTCGTGCGCTTTGCCGAGGGCGTCCCCGTGATGGTTCCCTTGCGGGAGCGGCTCGGGTTCCGCTGGGACCTGGATGAACTCCGGGCGGCCGTCACGCCCCGCACCCGCATGATCATCCTGAATTCACCTCACAACCCGACGGGCGCCGTCCTGACAGAGGAGGACCTCCACGGGATCGCCGAGCTGGCCCTTCGGCACGACCTGATCGTCCTGGCCGACGAGATCTACTCAGAAATCCTGTACGAAGGGACCCACAAGAGCATCCTGTCCATCCCGGGGATGGCCGAGCGGACGATCCTACTGGACGGCTTCTCGAAGACCTTCGCCATGACGGGCTGGCGCCTGGGATACGGCGTCATGCCCGTCGGATTGGCGCCCCACGTCATCCGGCTGGTCATCAACAGTGTGTCCTGTACGGCGACGTTCACCCAGTGGGCCGGTCTAGCCGCCCTACGGGGACCCCATGACGAAGTCCGTCAGATGGTCGAGGCCTTTCGAAAGCGCCGGGATTTCATCGTCGACGGCCTGAATCGCATCGAGGGCATCACGTGTCACCGACCTCAAGGGGCCTTCTACGTGTTCCCGAACGTGCAGGCCCTGGGCCTGCGGAGTGGGGCCTTGGCGACGAAACTCTTGCGGGAATACGGCGTGGCCGTCCTGTCGGGGACGGCCTTTGGAGCGGCCGGCGAGGGCTACCTGCGGATCTCGTACGCCGCTAGCCTGGAGGCCCTCCAGAAAGGCCTGGAACGTATCCGCCAGGCCGCCCGGGACTTGCGCGTCCATGGGTCATCGACGGGGTCATGAGCCACCATCCAGGCGTCAAGGAGGTCCTCCGCCCTTCGGAAACGCCGCCATCCCATGGGGGAGCTGATCTGACGTCGTCCGCCCCTTTCCAAGAAGCCAGAGACCTAAAGCGGCTCACCGGCGGGACGGTGCTGGGACCTCGCACACGACACAGACGCCCAGGGGTGGCTCCGTCTCGACTCGGTAGACGCCCTTCTCCTCCTGCAGGGGCTCGACGACCGAGGCCCGACTCCCCTCCCGAAAGACCGTGATCCCCTTACAGCCCAGTTTCCAGGCTTTCCAGTAGAGACGCTCGACGGTCGAGACCGGTGTGTCCTCCGGGAGGTTCACGGTCGACGAGATGCTCTGGTCCACGTGCCGCTGGGCGACAGCCTGAAGCTCGACCCGGGCTTCGGGGTCGATTTGATGAGCCGTCACGAAGGCCGGCGGCAGGGGACTCGAAGCCCCGTACACCTGCCGGTACTGACGGACTAACGGATGTTCGACTGCGTATGCCTGGCCCGCCACGTGCCGCAAGTACCGCAGGGCAAAGATCGGCTCGATGCCGCTAGACGTCCCGGCCAGGATCGAGATCGACCCCGTCGGGGCTATGGCCAGCAGGGCACAGTTCCGCAGGCCATGCCGTCGAAGGCCCTGCCGGATGGGTCCTGGGAGCTCCTGGATATAAGGACTCCTCTCGTGGTGTCGAGCGTTAAAGGCCGGAAAGGGACCCTTCTCCCGCCCCAGGTCGATACTGGCCTGATAGGCGGCTTTCTTGACGAACGCCAAAATCCGGTCGACCCACTGGATGCACTCGGGCGATCCGTACACGACGTTCAGCATGACCATGCAATCGGCCAAGCCCATGAGGCCGAGACCGACCCGGCGGGACCGCTCTGAAGCCCGTCGCTGGGCCCGCAGCGGATGCCGCGATGCCCCAGCGTCGATGACGTCGTCCAGAAATCGGATGGCCTGACAGACCGCCTCGGCCAGCCGGTCCCAGTCAAGGTCGGCCTGAGGCGTGAAAGGTGCCCGTACGAAAGCCGTCAGGTTGATGCTTCCCAAATTGCAGGCCCCGTACGGCTCCATCGGGACCTCGCCACAGACGTTCACGCCCTGGACCGCCATGCCGTTATACTGCGTCGTCGAACGACGGACGACCTGGTCCCAAAACAGGACTCCTGGCTCGGCCGATGCCCAAGCCGACTCGACGAGCGCTTGCCAAATCTGCCGGGCTGGAACAAAACGCTCGATAGCTTCGTGAGGCGTCTGAAACCACAGACGGACCCGGCCGTCGTGGGCCAAGGCCTCCATAAAGGCGTCGGAGACCCGGACCGAAATGTTGGCATTCCGGATATGGCGCCGCTCGGGGTCGTTCTTCGCCGTAATGAACTCCAACACGTCTGGGTGGTCGACCCGAAGCGTGATCATGAGGGCCCCCCGACGACCCCCGGACGCTCCCATCACGCCCGTCAAGGTCGAAAAGACCTCCATAAAGCTCACGGCCCCAGAGCTCTCCAGACCGGCATTGCGGACCTTGGCTCCCCGGGGGCGTAAGACGTCCGCGTTCGTCCCGACCCCGCCGCCCATCCCGTACGTCTTGGCCGCCTCGAACATCCAGCGCGTGATCCCGTAGATGGAATCGGCCTGGATCGGGATGAAATAGCAATTGAACAAAGTCGCCGATCGGGGATTGCTGGCTCCGAATAGGATGCGACCGCCCGGCACGAACCGGAAGTCCTCCAAGAGCGCCCAGAACTTCTTTTCCCAGGTCGCCCGGTCCTTCTCGACCCGAGCCATCGTCCGGGCCAGCCGCCGCCACATGAACTCCGGCGTCGGCTCGAGCCACCGACCCTCCAGGTCCCGGAGAGCATACCGGTAGAGGAAGACCTCGGCCCGGAGCGCATCCCCTTGGAAAAAGGCTTCAGCCCGGGGCCATGCCTGATCCAAAGTCCAAACGTCCGGCTGCGAAGGCCTCATAAAGTCCGTTCCGTCCACCGGCCTGGGTAGATGGGTAAGAGACGGACCCATACCCCACCCCGCTCCCTAGAGCGGAGCGTGGGCATTTCCGCCAACCTTCTTAAGGACCCCAACGGGAGGCGGATCGATGCTTCGTTCAAAGATATTCACCGGACGGTGGAGCCGCCATTGGAGGATTGAGGCTAAGCCTGAGAACCGAAGTCACTGTCGACACTCCCCTCATTGAGTCAAATCACCCATTGGGTCAAATGGCCCATTGTTGAAGCCCGGCTGGGATACCAGATCCGCTCAGGATAAAGTTTTCAAAAGTTCGGCACGTCTTTTGCAAATGAGATTCTTCACTCGGAAACTGAATCCGCCGCCTCCTTGTCCCTTGGGCTTGCAAGGAAGATGACTTTCGGCTCCTGAGGGGATGGTAGCATACCCGATGCGTGCTTTTTAAGACGCCCGCATGACTGTGGCCAGGCGGCGGACGATAATCTACGGTGAAGACACCTAACAGTCATACGTGGGGGTTAAGATGGCATTGAATCATTGGACTCTTCGTCCCTTCTATGGTATGCCGATGGTCGCCCTATGGGGTCTGGCCCTGGGCTTGGGGATGACCCTGGCCGCCTGGGGCCAGACGACGGTTGGGGTCGTCGGGACCGTGCGGGACGCCGAGGGGCATCCCCTCCCGGGAGTCCTCGTCGAACTGACGGGTCCGCAAGGGATTCGCCGAGTCGTCACGACGGACGCGCAGGGGCGCTATCGGATCGAAGGTCTGTCGCCAGGCGAGGGCTACCGCCTTCGGTGTGTCTTAGAGGGCTTTCTCCCCCGCGTGGTCGAGAACGTTGCCGTGCACTCGGATGCGCCGACGTCGGTCGACGTCACGCTCTACGTCGGCGCTGAGGCGGTCGTCGTCGTCACGCCGAGCCGCTTGAATACGTCGCCCGAGAAGCTGGCCGCCACGGTCCAGGTCATCTCCCAGCCAGACCTGACGGTGGGTCCACAGCTATTGGTCGTCGAGAGCCTTCGGCAGGTACCGGGTTTTAGCCTTTTCCGGCGGTCCAGCGGTGTGATGGCCTCGCATCCTACAGCGCAGGGGATGAGACTTCGGGGGGCATGGCCCAGTGGCGCCAGCCGGGCCTTAGTCCTCTTGGACGGTGTGCCCATCCATGACTCCTTCGGGGGCGGCATTTACTGGAACCGGGTTCCCCGGTCGGCCCTCCGGCAGGTCGAGGTCATTAAGAGCCCGGTTTCGACCGCCTGGGGCAATGCGGGGATGGATGGTGCCCTTCACTTCCGGACGGAGGCCGTCGGGCTTCAGGCGTTTCAGGTCGACTTACAAGGCGGGGAACTCGGCACGATAGATGCGGATACGGCCTGGCGGCGTCGGTATGGGCCCCTGAGTCTGCTTATGGCAGGGCGGTACTTTCGGACGGATGGTCCGCACCTTTTATCTCCGGAACAACGGGGACCTATCGATATCCGTGCCTTTTCCCGCATGGGAGCCCTCTTGGGTCGGGTGACTTGGGATGTCTCGAGCCGCCGACAGCTCTTTTGGGCGGGCAATGTGTTTTCGGAGCGGCGAAGCAACGGGACGCCGTACACGGAAAACTCGACAGACCTCTGGATGACGAGCCTGGGGACGCGGTGGTTCACGGTGGGTGGGGACTTTTGGGAAGTCGCGGGATTCTGGCAGTCCCAGACTTTCCAGAGCACGTTCAGCTCGGTCAATTCCACCCGCACACAGGAGACGCCTTCGCTGGATCAGTATGATGTCCCATCTGTGATAGGTGGCTTTCATATTCAATGGGCCCGGCCCCGACCCTCGGGGGCCCAATGGTCGGCGGGTGTCGACGTCAAGTACATTTGGGGAGAGACGCGGGAGGACTACCGGTGGGTTGCGACTCAGTTTACCCGCCGCCGATTCGCCGGCGGCCGGCAGGCCTTCGTCGGTTTGTACTTGAACCATCTGTTCCAGCCGGTGTCGAACCTATACGTCCAGGCCGGGGCCCGCGTGGACACCTGGGGCCTGTTCCGGGGGACGCGGGTCGAGCGGGACCTCACGACGGACGCCGTCCTACGGGATGACCGTTATGAGGACCGTCGTCGCGTGGCCTTCAGTCCGACGCTGGGCCTCCGCTGGCGGGTCCGTCCCTGGGCGGACCTACGGTTCCAGTTCAGCCAGAGTTTCCGGGCGCCGACGCTCAATGAACTCTACCGACCCTTCCAAGTCCGGAACGTCATCACGGCTGCTAATCCGGGCCTCAAACCGGAGTCTCTGCAGGCCTGGGAGCTGGGAACGGACTTACGGGC
>JANXAA010000005.1 GCA_025061865.1 Acidobacteriota bacterium
CCATCGGCTCGATCACGGCCTTCATCGCCATGATGAATTCGGAGGCCTTCGACCCGATGCGTCTCCGCACACTCCGGAAGGTCTTCAGTGGCGGTGCCCCCGTCCAGCCGGCCGTCGTCAAGCGGTGGGAGTGGGCAACGGGCGTCTATATCCACAACGTATGGGGGATGACCGAGACGACCTCGCCCGGCACGTGGACGCCCTTGGGGGAGCGGGCGCCCGTCGACCCCGAGACAGGGGCCCTGTCCGTCGGCCGGCCGATTCCCGGGAGCGAGGTCCGCATCGTCGACCCCGAGACAGGCCAGCCCCGCCCGACCGGCGAGGTCGGCGAGATCGTCGTCCGGGGGCCCCATGTGTTCAAGGGCTATTGGAACAAACCCGAGGAAACAGCCCAGACGCTCCGGGAAGGATGGCTCTATACGGGCGACCTGGGTAAGATGGATACCCAGGGATGGGTCTACTGGATCGAGCGTCGGAAGGACATCATCAACGTGTCCGGCTTCAAGGTGTGGCCCCGGGAGGTCGAGGGCGTCCTGCTGGAGCATCCGGCCGTCCTGGAGGCGGCCGTCATCGGTGTCCCCGACCCCTATCGGGGCGAGACGGTCAAGGCCATCGTGGTCCCGCGGCCGGAGTTTCGGGATCAGGTGTCGGCCGAGGAGTTGATCGCTTTCTGTCGGGACCGGCTGGCCAATTACAAGTACCCCCGCCTCGTCGAGTTCCGGGACGAACTCCCCAAAAACCCTCAGGGGAAAATCCTGAAGTACGTCCTACGGGAAGAGGCACGACCGGCCGACGTCTAATCAGTCCCCTTCTTGGGCGACCCGGAACGTCAGCGTCACGTTCGCAAAGGTGACCTGGTCCCCGTCCCGGATAGGAGTGGGCACGCCGTTCGAGAGTCGCCTCTTATTAAGGAATGTCCCGTTGACGGCTCCGATTTCCTCGATCAGCTTCCACTGGCCCTCTTCATGGAGCAGAACAGCATGGCGGCGGGAGACATACCGGTGGGAGTCCTCTTCCGTGAGGTCCACGTCCGGGGACAGGCCCGTGACCTTGTCGTAGCGACCGATGATCGTAACGTCCTTCGTGATGGGATACATCCGGCCCGTAGCCGCTGAGATCAGATAGGCCAGGACTTTGCGCTTTTCTTCTACGGGCGGTCCGGAAACGACCTGCACAGGCGGAGCGTCGTAACTCGAGAAGACGGCTGTCGAGACCTGGAGGAGCCGCTGGAGCTGGTCGGTCGTCTCCCGAAGACGAATCGAGAGCTTCCGCATGATACGGAGGGCGATCTCGGGATTCGCCTGAATCATGGCCACGAAGTTGGCACTGTTGATGCGGATCAGCTCGCAGTCTTCCTCAACCTCGGCAGAAGCCGTACGGGGGATACCTTCTAAAACAGCCATTTCTCCAAAAAAGTCACCCTTCTCCAAGACAGCCAGCGTCTGGTCCATGCCGTTGATGTTTTTGAATATGCGGACCTTCCCAGAGTGGATAACATACATCTCATGACCCAGGTCTCCTTCGTGGAAGATAATCTCACCCTTCGAATAGTGAACCAGATAGCGCTGGCAAACTTGCTGCCAGTCCATAAGCTTTCCCCGCAACGGATGAAGTAAGACTCAAGATACAAGATCCAGGATACTGAATGCAAGATGTGAAAATAGGTCCCCGGTCTCGGGTGCCGGGTCTCCGGAAAAGAAGGGCCGACTCCGGAGTCTGGAGTCGGCCCTTAGGCCGAGACCTCTGCGATACGATAAGCGGCGACCCACAGCTGGCCGACGGCGAGGCTCCCGTCCGTCGGAGGGAGCTGAGTGTGGATAAAACCCTGGAAGCCCCGCGCTTCCAGGTCAGTCAGGAGGGCCTCCGTGAGATAGCGGTTGCAGAACACGCCGCCGGCCATCACGACTCGCGGGACGCCCAGGCGTTCGACGACGGCCACGGCGGCCCGGACGAGGGCATCGTGGAAGGCGGCCGCCAGGGCTTCCGGGGTGGCGCCCCGCCGGAATCGGTCGACTAAGGCTCGGACGAGTTCCCGCCAGTCCAGCCGCAGGATATCCGCCTCCTGAAGAGGAAGGGGGAGGGGATGAGACCCGGAACCATACTGCCAGGCGGCGTACTCCAAGAGTTGAGCCGACTGGGCCTGATGAGTATTGAAGAAGGAAATACCGAGCAGGGCGCTGACGCCGTCGAAGAGCCGGCCCATGCTGGTCGTGACGGGGCTCAGAAGACTTTTCCGAAGGACCTGCAGGACGAGTTCGACGGCCCGTCCCGGAATCTCCCGGAACAGGGGAAGGTCCCGGGGAAAGTCCGGTCCGAAGCTCTCCCATAAAAGGGCCAGGGCGACCCGCCAAGGTTCCCGGACGGCTTTTTCGCCTGTGGGGAGGCGGAAGGGCCACAGGGAAGCGACACGCCGAAAATCCCGGGGATCGCCCATCAAGAACTCTCCGCCCCATACGGTGCCGTCCAGACCGTAACCCGTTCCGTCCCACGTGAGGCCCAAGACGGTCCCTTCGAGCTGGTTTTCCAGTATACAGGCCGCCAGGTGGGCGTGGTGGTGCTGGACGGCGAACCGAGGCACATCCCACTCCTCAGCCAAGCGCGTCGTGAAGTAATCCGGATGAAGGTCGTGGACGATGGCCTGGGGACGAACCTCATAGAGGTGCAAAAAGTCTTTCAACGTTCGTCGGTAGACCTGACGGGCCTCGTAGCCATCCAGGTCGCCGATGTGCTGGGAGAGGATGATCTCGCGGTCCCGGCTCAGAGCAAAGGTGGCGTTCATGTGACCGCCCAGGGCGAGGAGGGGCGGGAGCGATCGGGGCGCCAGGACCGGCAGGGGCGTGTAACCCCGGGCCCGCCGGAGGAGCTGGGGCTTGGCCCGGGGGCGGGTGATGACTTGAAGGACCGAGTCATCGGCATGGCGTACGATGGGTCGGTCGTGGAGGAGGAAACCGTCGCAGAGGTCTGCCAGGGCTTGGAGGGCCTCCCCGTCCCGGTATTGAATCGGCTCGTCGGAGAGGTTCCCCGATGTGGCCACGACGGGGAAGTTCAGCGCATGCAAGAGCAAGACGTGCAAGGGTGTGTAGGGCAAGAAAACGCCCAAGTAGGGGGACTGAGGCGCGACCGAGGGCGCGACTTCCCGCCATCCGGCCGGCGTCCGGGGCAAAAGCAGAATAGGTGCCTGCGGCGACGTCAGGAGGGCCTCCGCAAAGGAGGGGACCTCCACGTGGCGGCGCAGGGTTTCCAGGTCGGGGTACATGACAGCGAAAGCTTTAAAAGGCCGACGCTTGTGGACCCGGAGACGTGCGACGGCCGGCTCGTTCCGGGCGTCCACGATCAGGTGGTAGCCCCCGAGGCCCTTCAGGGCAATGATCGACCCAGTCCGGACCCGCTCGGCCGCCATGTAGAGAGCTTCGTCGCCCCAGGCGACGGGTGTCCCATCGGACGTGCGAAACTCCAGCCGGGGTCCGCATCGGGGACAGGCGTTGGGCTGGGCGTGAAACCGGCGGTCCTTCGGATCGTGATACTCCCGCTCGCAGTCGGGACACATCCGAAAGGCTCTCATAGACGTGCGGGGCCGGTCATAGGGAAGGTCCTCGATGATGGTGAACCGGGGCCCGCAGTGGGTGCAGTTCGTGAAAGGGTACCCGTACCGACGGTCGTTGGGGTCCAGGACCTCTCGGCGACAGGCGGCGCAGACAGCTAAATCCGGTAGGACCCACACCCGGCGAGCCTCATCAAGCTGACTCGGCCGGATCGTAAAGGCCGCGTACCCGACGGGCTGGAGGAATCGATGGTCGATGGCATAAAGGAAGGCCGGCGGCGGCTTCTCCCGGGAGAGGCGCTCCAGGAACGTCAGGAGGGCCGAGGAAGGGCCCTCGGCCTCAATAAGGACGCCGAGGCCGTCATTACAGACCCAACCCGTCAGGCCCAACTCTGAGGCCAGACGATACACGAAGGGCCGGAACCCAACGCCCTGGACGACGCCCAGGACCCGAACCTGGAGACGCTCGGGGTTCAAGCCTCCGGAAACGTCTGCCGTCGTCGCTGTTCCAGGAATTGCGTCCATGCCGGAATCCCTGCGCCCGTCTTGGCCGATACGACGAAGACCTGAAGTTCAGGTTGAATCTCCAGGGCCCCCTGGCGGGCCCGCTCGACCGAAAAGTCCATCACCTCCAGGAGGTCGGCCTTCGTGATAACCAGGACCTGGGCCGTCCGGAAAGCCTTGGGATACTTAGCCGGCTTGTCGTCGCCCTCGGAGACCGAGAGCAGAACGACCCGGAGGTGCTCGCCCAGGTCGAAGCTCGCCGGACATACGAGGTTACCCACGTTTTCGATGAATAAAAAGTCGAGTTCGGTATCCATGAGACGCCAGGCCTGCTCGACCATGGACGCCTCCAGGTGGCAGGTCCCGCCCGTCGTGACCTGGACGGCCTCGACGCCCAAGGCCCGGATCCGATCGGCGTCCCGCTCCGTCTCGATGTCGCCTTCTAGCACGCCGATGCGGTACCGGCCCATCAGGACTGGCAGGGTCGTCTCCAGTAGGGTCGTCTTGCCGGCGCCCGGGGCCGATATCAGGTTGACGACGTAGGTCCGACTCTGGTCCCACGCCTCCCGGAGGCGTCGGGCCACGTAATCATTGGTCTTCAGGATATTTTCCATGACTCGGACGGTTCGAATCTCCGCCATCGCTTCCCTCTCGGGAATTCGGTAATTCGGCAGTCGGAGAATGTCGGCATTGGAGGCCCAGGCAGCCTGCGAACCTTTACAGAGGTACCTCGCCTTTTATCCACGGATTCCCGAATTGCTGAATTCTCGGACTGCCGAACTGCCGAATGGCTGAACTCCCGGATTCCCCGATTCGACCTCCAACTCGACGTTCCGTAGAAGCAATTCCTCGCCCTGCACGACCCGGACCCGGGTCGCCCCACACTCGATACAGCGGTATCGATAGCCCTGCGGTTGGAACTCAACGCCACAAGCCTCGCACTGGAGGCGCAGGGGGACGAAATGGATCTCCAGTTCTGCTTGGGCCAGGAAGGGTTTCACCTCCCGGAAGGCTAAGAAGGCATTCCGGAGATACATGGGAATCACATTCGACATCTCGCCGACTTCGACGACCAGACGGACGACCCGCTGAGCCCCGTGCTCTTGGACGATTGCCTCGACGGCATCGACTAAGGCCTGCATGATCGAAAGTTCATGCATGGTAACACCTCATAATTCGGCAGTTGGGGAGTTCGGCAATTCGGGACACGGACCCACGAATGGGGTGCCGACGTCACCGAACGTCTGACGCTTTCCCGGATGGCCCAGCTCCTGGCCGTCCGAATGGCCAGACTACCGAGTTCCCGAATTGACGAACCACCGGACTTTAGCAAATCCGGGGCAACTGCTCCCCGGCTAGCATGTCGACGACCCGGAAACCCCCGACCTGGGTCTTCATGAGGACCATCGACCGAGTGTCTTCGACGACCTCGCCGATGATGGCCGCTTCCCGGCCGAGGGGGTGGGCCCGCATCCGGGTCAGGACGGCCTCGGCGTCCTCTCGAGCGACGATGGCGATCAGCTTCCCTTCGTTGGCTACATGCAGGGGGTCAAGGCCCAGGACCTCGCACACACCCCGGACCTCGTCCCGGACGGGGATGCGGTCCTCCCAGATACGAATCCCTACGCCAGAGCTCTGAGCGATTTCATGGAGCGCACTAGCCAAGCCGCCCCGGGTCAGGTCCCGCATGCAACGGACCTCGGGGTCGCCCTCTAAGAGGGCCTCGACGAACGTATGCAGGGGGGCCGTGTCCGAGACGATGGGCGTGTCCAGCTCGAGCTCTCCCCGAGCGGCTAGGATAGCGATACCATGAGCGGCGATGTCCCCGTTTAAGAGGATTAAGTCCCCCGGTCGAGCCTGGTCAGCTGAGAGGACCCGACGGGTCATCAAAACGCCAACGCCCGTCGTGTTGATAAATACCCGGTCGCACTTGCCCCGCTGAACGACCTTGGTGTCCCCCGTCAGGATGGGTACGCCGACCTGAGCGCTGGCCTCGCGCATCGAGTCGACGACCCGCTCAAGGTCCTCGATGGGAAAGCCCTCCTCGAGGATGAAGGCGGCGCTCAGGACCAAGGGCCGAGCCCCGCTAACGGCCAGGTCGTTGACAGTTCCGTGGACCGCCAGTCGGCCGATGTCGCCGCCTGGGAAGAAGATGGGGTCGACGACGAAGGAATCCGTCGTGATGGCCAGGCGGAAGTCGCCGACGTGAAAGTAGGCGGCGTCGTTCAGGCACGTCAAGTCTGCCGGCAGCAGCCGAGGACGGAAGACGGCTTCGATGAGGTCGTGCATCAGCCGGCCCCCGCTCCCGTGGCCCAGGAGGACCTGCCGGTGAGTCAGCGTCGGGACTGGACACTGAAGCGAGCGCACGCTCCCGGCCATCATCCATCGCTCCATTTGAAACATTACTCTCCCCGAAATTGGGGCTTCCGCTTTTCAAAGAAGGCCCGCAGGCCCTCCCAGAAATCGACTCCTTCGGCGATTGCGGCCAGAAACTGGAGTTCCTTGTCCAGATGAACGTCCAAGCGGTCTATCCCGGCCGCCTCGTTGAGGAGCCGCTTCGTGATACCGAACGCCCGAGTCGGCCCTTCAGCCAAGCGTTCAGCGATACGCCAGACCTCTTCATCGAACCGGTCCCGGGGGAAGACGCCGTTGATGAGGCCCAGGGACCAAGCCTCCTGGGCGCTCAGTCGGGGGTTTAGGAAGGCCATCTCGAGGGCTCGCCGGAGGCCGATCAGACGCGGCAGGAGAAAGGTCGAGCTTTCGGCTCCCGTGAGGCCCGTCTTCGAGTAAGCCCACTCAAACCAGGCATCCTCGGAGGCATAGACGAGGTCACAGCTCATGGCCAGGCCGAAGCCACCGGCGGCGGCGACGCCCCGGACGGCGGCGATGAAGGGCTTGGGTGCCCGTCGGATCTCGGAAATCGTGCTGTGGAGGTATTCCAAGATCTGCTTGAAGGCCGCTCCGTAGCCCGTCGGGACCTCCCGGGCCTCCGGCTGGAGGTAGGAGAAGTCGGCCTCGTCCCCGCCCTGCTGGACATATCGGAGGTCGGCGCCGCTACAGAAGACCCGCTCGTGGCCGGCCAAGACTACGCATCGGACGGCCCGGTCTCGGGCGAGAGCGAGGGCCGCCTTACGTAGGTCTTGGGCCATCTGGACGTCCAGGGCATTGAACCGCTCGGGCCGGTCCAGGGTGATGACCCCCATGGCGCCCCGACGGGTTACCCGGATGTGGTAGAGTGCTTCGACGACCTCGCCTTCTTGTTCCTTCATGGGGCCGCTGTCTCCGGTCGGGCGATGTAAGCCCGCAGGATCCACGGACCGGGCCGGTCCCCCCAGAAGACCCGGTCGCCCAAAATCCGCAGGGGAACCCGCGACCACAAGGTCAGGGCCGTGTGGATCAGCTTACCCCAACTGTCCCGGATCATCCATTCTCGATGGGCATATGCGTATGCCTTCAGGACGTCCAAGGCGCCAACCCACCGGGCCTGTCGAACGAGGCGGCGATGGACCGGATAGGCCGGTGACAGTAAAACCGGCGGACCCATGTCGACTTCCTCGGTCACGATATGCACGGTCGAGCGGGTCGCTGTCGCCCCGCCGAGGATAGCGTCCCGGGTCGCGTGCAAGCCCTGATAGAGGGGGCGCCCGGCGGGGTCTCGCTGGGTGAGGTCCCCGTCGTGGACGTTCAGGACCCGACCGGGAAAGGCTTCCAAGAGGACAGGCGTCACGATGTAAATGTACCGAAACAGGACCAAGTGCGTCGGCGCCCAAGCCTCGATGTACCGGAGGTTCTGGCGGTCGTAGTCGGGTCGGTGCTGAAGGTCCCGGACGGACGCCGGACGCGCCCGATAAAAGGCCTGGATGTCGTGGCAGACCCAAGGGATACCGGCCCGGTCGAGAACCGGAACGGCCGTGCTGTCAGGGGTCGTCACCAAGGCCCCGACGATCGTGTAGTCCGGGGACCGAATGCCGTAAGCCAGCAGAGATTCGAGACCTTCACCCCGGGGACCGATCATCAAGACAACTCGTAACTGACCCCGCATCTTCATCCCTCGGGTCGATGGGCAGATAGGCCAGTCGATAGCAGGCCCAAGAGCAAGCTATCTGAACATCGGCCTATCTGCCGTCGTATGGACTCTCCACGATGACGTGGCCCCCGTACTCGTACCAAATCTTGCAGGTCCCCTCGCTACTGACCATGCAAGCCCCGACGGGATTCTGGGGCGTGCACTCCTTCCCGAATAGCCGGCAGTCGTAGGGGGATGCGATCCCGGCCATGATATCCCCGCAGATGCACTCCTGCGTGAGGCGGGGCGGGGCCTCCTGCAAGAGGCCGCTCACGTCGATGTCGTAGCGCCGGCGGGCGTCGACGGCGGCATACTTCGACCGAATCCGGAGGTTGCCGTTCGGGATGTGGGCGATGCCCCGCCAGGTGCCGCCGACAGTCTCGAAGACTTCCCAGAGCAGACGTTGGGCCGGGCGGTTTCCCTCTGGTGTGACGCATCGGGGATAAGCATTGACGACCCGCAAGTCGCCGTCCCGGATGAGCTCGACCAACTGGGCCAAGGCCGCCAAGATGTCCAGGGGTTCGAAGCCCCCGACGACGACGGGAATCCGATGACGCTCGACGAACCGCTCGAAGATCTTCCACCCCGTGATGGTCGCCGCATGGCCGGCCGCCAGAAACCCCTGTACGCGGGTATCAGGCATCTCGGCGATGATCTCCATGACCGGGGGGATGTACTTGTGCGCCGACAGGACGGAGAAATTCGGCGGGGGCTTCGAGAGGATCACGGCCGCCGTGGCGACGGCCGTCGTCTCAAAGCCCGTCGCAAAAAAGACGACGTCCCGGTCCGTCGATTGGGCCAGCCGCAGGGCATCCCAGGGACTGTAGACGACCCGCACGTCGGCCCCCTGGGCCTTGGCCTCCGCCAGGGACATCCCACTCCCGGGGACCCGGAACATGTCGCCGAAGGTGGCGACGATGACGCCCTGGAGGGCCAGGACCACGGCCTCGTCGACCTCCGGCATGTCCGTCACGCAGACGGGACAGCCGGGGCCCATAAACACGTTCAGGTTCCGGGGAAGGAGGCTCCGCAGGCCAAAACGGGCGATGCTCTGTTCGTGAGTCCCGCAAACGTGCATGACCGACACAGGTCGTCCCATCTGGTCACACAGCCGCTGAAGGGTCTGCCGCAGGGCCTGGACCCGCTCGGGGTCCCGAAATTCCAACCGCTTCCATGAACTCTCGTTGCGAACCGCTTCCATCGTCAGTCTCCTCGGGCGGCCTCGATCTCGCCCTGGACGTCCCCGCCCATCAGGTCACCTGCGGCCGCTCGCACGACAAAGTCATAGAAAGCCAGCGTTTCTTCGATCTCTTCTTCGGGGATCCGCCGGATGGCAAAGCCGACATGAACCAGGACGTAATCGCCGGGCTGGACCGGCTGGTCGACCGTCTCGAGCCGGACCTTCCGGCGAGTCCCCCAGAAATCGACGACGGCCACCAGGCCATTGACTTCGACGACTCTACCCGGCACACCTAAACACATCGGACCCTCCTGCCCACCCAATGCCCTTTGCCCTTTGCTCCCTCGGAGGACGCTCCGAGGCGCTCCACGCCTGAAGAATTCGAAGGGTCCAGGAGACGAGGTCCGGCAGGCTTGCCTGTACCGTCGGGGAAAGCTCCATCGAGGGTTCGACGCGCTCCGGGACGACGCCCAAAAGCTCGACGGCCTGAAGGGCCTCCCCCCGTCGGAACTTCAGGAGGGCCACCAGGTCGGGCAGGGCGATGTCGTGGGCTGAGACCTTCAGGGGAATTCGAATAGGTTCATCCAGGAGTGACAGACGGAAGACGGTCCCCGGGGGCGCGTCTGCCCGGATGGCGTCTAAAAACAGCAAATAGACCGCCTCCTCCAAGTAGGGCAGGAGACTCAGGCCCAGGGTGCCCCCGTCCAAGTAAGTGACATCCGGCCAGGCGAGTCGCTCTCGCAAGACCCGCACGGCGTGGACGCCCACGCCTTCATCGCCCATAAGCAGATTGCCCAATCCCACGACCGTGATCGACATTTCCGCCTCCACCCCTTTTTCAGGGGGCCCTTTACAGGCCAGAGGCCCGCATGCCCACAGGCGAGGACGCCCCCTCTTCCTCCACCCGGCCCGACCCGGCAGGGGCCGGGCCGGGCGGGCGCAGGAGGGGAACCCCTTAGGGCTTTTCGGCTTCGGGCGCCAACTCTTCCTCAAAGACGAACTTTTTCCCCGAAATCATCGTGTCGATTTGCGTCGTCCGGGTCACGACCACCGTGTACACGACCAAGTAGAGGTGGACGACCAGGAAGATGGCGAAGAACCACAACATCAGGCGGTGAAGGAGGTGGACGAAGTTGAGGTTGTAGCCGAAGAGGGCCAGGCCCCAAGCGCCGAGGGTCCGCCAGAAGGGCGTATACTGCTGATGCGCATACAGCGTGAACCCCGTGACGATCGAGAACAGGACCCCCAGGTAGACCAGGAGATACACCAGGTTGCCCAATGGGGCATGACCCGTGTAAGCATAGTACCGGATACGTGGCCAGAGGAGGCTCCGAGTCTCTCCCCAAATCCACCGCCACTGCCACTTCCGGACGGGAAGCATCGTAGCCCATCGGCTGAAGCGGTTTCCGACGAACCCCCAGTACAGCCGGAGCAGGAACGAGGCAAGGAGCACGTAGCCGGCCAGAAAGTGAAGGAACCGAATCGTCCCCAGGGTGTATATCCGAGAAGCCTCACCGGGCGCCGAGAACGGCGGATTCCCGATGAGGTATCCCGTGATCCCCAGGGTGACGACGCTAGCGAACATCAGCCAGTGGGCGATGCGGATAGGCGCCTGCCACACCTTCATGTAAATGATCCGAGATTCCGATCGTTCCGCCATAACCACCCTCCCCACTCACTGGACCCGGACTCGGACGATTTCCCGGCCCTGGGCGTCGTAGATGTGCGCCGCACAAGCCATGCAAGGGTCAAAGGAGTGGACCGTCCGTAGGAGCTCGAGGGGCGCTTCCGGATTCTGAATCGGCGTGCCCTCCAGGGCGGCCTCGTAGGGGCCGGGCTGGCCGGCCGCGTCCCGGGGCCCGCCGTTCCACGTCGAGGGGACGACGCACTGGTAGTGAGCGATCTTGCCGTCACGGATCGTGACCCAGTGGCCCAAGGCGCCGCGCGGGGCCTCCATATAACCGAAGCCCTTCGCTTCCCGAGGCCACGTCTCGGGGTCCCACTTGAGGGCGTTGAAGGTCGTCGTGTCACCCATCCGGATAAGGGAGATGATGCGGTCGTAGACTTGCGGCAAATATTCTGCCATGACCCAGGCCTCGATGGCCCGGGCGGCCGTCCGACCCAGGGTCGAGAACAGGGCCGTCAGGGGGGCGTCCAGTTTCTGGAGGACGTAGTCGACCTTCGCCTTCACGTAGGGCTTGCCCTTGGCGTAAGCAACCAGCATCCGGGCCAGGGGGCCGACCTCCATGCTGTGGCCCCGCCAGCGGGGTGCCTTCAGCCAGCTGTACTTGCTTTCCACGTTCAAGTACTCGTATGGCGGCTTCGGACCCGTGTAATGGGGTTCCGTCTCGCCTTCAAAGGGATGGAGCAGGACGTCGTCACCCCGGCCATAACGGTAGTACGAGTGAGCCACGGACTCCTGAACCTGCTCGGGGTCCTTGGGGTCGACGTCGTGGACCGTCCGGAGGTCCCGACCCAGGATGGCTCCTCGGGGAAGATACAAGCGGTCGACCTGGTTCGTCTTCCCATCGGGGAGTTCGCCGTATGCCAGGTAGTTGCCGACGCCGGCGCCCCACTGGGCCCATTCCTTGTAAAAGCCGGCGATGGCCAGGAGGTCCGGGATATAGACCTTCTCGACGAACGTTTTCAGTTCGTCGATGTGGGTCTTGATCATGGAGAGGACCTCGGCGTTAACAACCGATGGGGACGCTAAGTTGACTGACAGGGGAACGCCGCCGACCAGGAAGTTGGGATGGGGGTCCTTGCCGCCCAGAAAGGTGAGAATTCGGATGACCCGCCGTTGCCAGTCCAGGGCCTCCAGGTAGTGGGCGACGGCCAGGAGGTCTGCCTCCGGCGGAAGCTTGTAGGCCGGATGGTCCCAGTAAGCGTTGTCGAAGATCCCGAGCTGACCCGATTCGACGAACTTCTTGAGCTTGCTCTGGACGTCCCGGAAGTAGGCCTCGCTGGAGTTCGGCCAGTCGGAGATGGCGTGCGCCAGGTCGGCCGTCTGCTTGGGGTCCGCCTTTAGGGCATTCGGGACGTTGACCCAGTCGAGGGCATGCAGGTGGTAAAAATGCATGACGTGGTCGTGGACGTTCTGCGTGGCGATCATGAGGTTCCGGAAGGCCTGGGCCAGTGGGGGGACGTCGATGCCCAAGGCGTCCTCCACGGCCCGAATGGAGGCGTAAGCGTGAACAGTCGTGCAGACCCCGCAAATGCGCTGGGCGAAAGCCCAGGCGTCCCGGGGGTCCCGCCCGATGAGGATCCGCTCGACGCCCCGCCACATCGTACAGGACGAATAGGCCCGTACGATGCGTCCGCCGTCCACCTCGGCCTCGATACGGAGATGTCCCTCGATGCGCGTGATGGGGTCGACGACGATGCGAGCCATGATCCCCCTCCTTTAGCCTTCAGGGGGGTTCGGCTTGGCTTCTCCCTCCTTTTTCGCCAGCTCTTCCGCCTTCCGCTCGGCCCGTCGGACCGCCCAGGTGTAAAGGGCATGGGCCAGGACGCCGACGGCCGTCACGCCGACCAGCGTGCCGCCCAGGCGGTCCGCCCGCTGTTCCACACCGAAGGCGCGTACCTCGGGGAGCCGCTCATAGAAGGGCGTGAACCGGTCCCAGAAATCCCGCTCCGAACAGCCGATGCAGGGATGGCCGGCCTTGACGGGCCAGCTGGCCTGCATGTTCCAGCGCAGGGACGCGCAAATGTTATAGGTTTCGGGACCCTTGCATCCGAGCTTGTAGAGGCAGTAACCCTGCCGGGCACCGTAATCGTCAAAGGCGAGGGCGAACTGACCGGCGTCAAAGTGGGGCCGCCGTTCGCAGGTGTCGTGAATCCGCTTGCCGAACGCAAACAGGGGCCGCCGCTGGGCGTCCAGGTCCGGCAAACGGTTGAAGACCAGATAGTGCACCAACAGCCCCATCAGGACGTCTGGATTCGCCGGACACCCCGGGAGGTTAATGACCGGCTTCGTCCGGACGACATCCTCGACCCCGACGGCGCCCGTGGGGTTCGGATTCGCCTTGGGGAGGCCGCCGAAGGCCGCACAGGTCCCGACGGCCACGAAGACCAAGGCGTAGGGCTCCACCTCCCGGATGATCTGCAGGGCCGTCTTGCCACCGATGGTGCAGTAAATCCCGTCGTCCTTCGTGGGGATCGAGCCCTCGACCACGACGATGACCTGACCCCTATGGGCCTCCAGGGCCTTGTGACGGGCTTCCTCGGCCCGATGGCCAGCCGCCGCCATGAGCGTCTCATGGTAGTCCAAGGAAACGGCCTCTAAGACCGCTTGGGCGACCGAGGGGGAATCCGCCCGCGTGAAGGATTCCGTGTTCCCAGCACAATCCTGGAACTCCAACCAGACGATCGAGGGCCGCCGATTCTGAATCGCCGTCTCTAAGGCTCGCGCGATCCGTGGGATGAAAGCGTCCGAAAGTCCTAAGAGGACCGCCATCCGCCCGCAGAACTTCAGGAACTCCCGACGACTCCAGGCGTCGTCCAGAAGGCCTGAACGTTCCCAGGTGTGGAGAGTTTGGATGCCATCCCCCATAGACCACCTCAGCGAGAGAATCACGGGAGGATCGGTTACAATTTTTGTGCCCGCCTCCGGCCAGGACGGTCCGGCCCGGGGAAAGAAGCCTGACGGCGGCTGTCTCAAAAATGGGACTCGACGGTCCGAAAGAGTCTTAATTGTGGGACTGAAGTCTTTTTCGGTTGAAGTACTTGAAAGCCAGGGATCCGAGGTCGGGAAAATGGAAAAGCCGGATCCCGGGTCCCGGACCCCTGAAAACCTCCTGGATCTTGCGTCGAGGAGCGGCATGGACCGCCGATTCTGGGGCTTGGGTTGTCTGATCCTTGCCCTGGGTTGGGGGCTCGGATGCGCCTCAGGCGATCCTCGCCGAGGGGAGCAAGTTTTTCAAGAGCGGGGATGCCCTCACTGTCACACGATCGGCCAAGGTCCCAAGACGGGGCCCGACCTCCGGGGCGTCGGCCGCCGCTATGACACCGCCACGCTGGAACTGTGGCTTACCGACCCCGAGGTCATCTACCGCCAGACCGGGCGACGGCCCCAAAATGCGGGGTTCCCCCCGATGCCGCGCATTTCCTTAAGCAGACAGGAAATCCAAGACTTAGTGACTTTTCTACGACGACAATAATGCTTGCCGCAGGTGGCGTACATTGAACCGGAAAATGACGGGGGAAATCACCCACGCGCGGTTGATTTTACGCAGGCAGGGGATAGGGCGGATAGAGCCGTTGATTCGAGAGAATCCTGACCCTGTTCGACCTTCCTAAACCCTTTCTTTTAGGCCACTGTCGAGATGATTCGAGACAGCAGGGCAGACGGAATATCAGCCCGCGAGAGGAACCGGTGACGAGTCTGGCGAGTCCGGCATGGCAGATGAACCGATGGTTCAGTGGTTAGGCCCGGTTGGGAACAGATTGGGAACAGAACCGGTAGTTTGGTGGGTTGGAAGGGAGGACTGGGTGGGTTGGAACGGAAATTGTATATAGGGGGTAGAACCATCAGGAAAGAGAGAGGGCACGATGGAATCAAGAATGATTATCCTCGGATGCGTGGGAGGGGTCCTCCTCCTTACGGCATCGGTTCTGGTGGCTCAAGAGGCTCCTCCAGGCCAGGGGTACGTGGGTACGCAGGTGTGTCGCCAATGTCACGCCCCGTATTACCAGAGTTACATCCAGACCCCCCATGGCGTGAAGGAAGACAAGCGCACGCCGGAGGCCAAGTTCGGATGTGAGAGTTGCCATGGTCCCGGGGCGGCGCACGTGAGGGAGCAAGGCGGTGAGGTCCCCGGGAACGGCCTTGCCACTCCAGCGGGACCGGGCAACGCTTCTATCCAAGTCCTGGGTCCGAAATCCAAGCTCTCGGTTGAGGAACGGAATGCTATCTGTCTGAGCTGTCACGAGACGATGACGACCAAGGTCGCTCTCTGGCACGGGAGTCCTCACGAAAGCCGAAATTTGACCTGTATGGATTGCCATGCCGTCCACGGCGGCCATCCCAAGGGTCTGGTCAAACCGACAGAGCTCGAGACCTGTACGACGTGCCATCAGCCGGTGAAGGCCGAGATCTACAAGAATTCGCATCACCCCATCCGGGAAGGTCGGATGGAGTGCGCGAGCTGTCACAACCCCCACGGTACGGTGACCGATAAGCTCATCGCCGCCCATTCGATCAACGAGAAATGCTACGAGTGTCACACGGAAAAGCGGGGTCCCTTCCTGTGGGAACATGCGCCGGTAACGGAAAGTTGCATGACATGCCACACCCCCCACGGATCGTCCCACGGTAGGTTGCTGGCGGCGAAGACCCCCTTCTTGTGCCAGAGTTGCCACTCGAACAGCCGACATCCGGGTACGCTGTACGCGCTCCGACCCGAGCAAGCCTCGCAAGGGCTATCCGTGTTCCAGGCGCTGAACAACCGTGCATTTTATCGAAATTGTCTGAATTGTCATTCCCAGATCCACGGGAGTAACCACCCATCCGGTAAGAGCTTAGGTCGCTAAAGGAGGGAGGCCATGTCGGGGGCTGTGAGAATGATTGTCATCGGGGGGACGATCCTACTCCTATCGTGCATCATGTCCCACGGTTGGGCACAACAAGAAGAGGAAGCCCCGCAAGAAGCCAGGCCCACGGTGACGGTCCAGACGGACGTCACGGCCGCCGCCGTGAGCAACCTGCGGGACTCGGCAAAATTTACTGAGTACCGCGCCTTTCCGCCGGGTTCGTGGGGCGACGTGATGGTTCGGTACCGCCGGGGTGCTTATATCCTGGAAGCCCTGGCGAAGAATATCGCCCGGGACGACCAAATCCTCCAACTGACGAGTCAGCGGTTCGGCTGGTTCAAGTTGGACCTGACCTATGACAAGCTCCCCCACCGGTTTGCCTTCGACGCCCAGTCTCTGTTTTCGGGCGTCGGGACGGGGAATTTGCAATTGAGTCCCCGACTCCAGAGTGACCTGCAGTCGGCTGTGTCGCCGACGGACCTGGTCGGCCGCATCCTGGGCTACCTGCCCGGGGCCGCGGCCATCGATGAGGCCCTCTTCCGAAAGACCTTCCGGGCTGACTTGAAGGTCGTCGCCTGGGACCCCTTTCGGCTGACGGCAGAGACTCGCTTTGAGAGACGAGAGGGCACGAGACCCTTCTTCGGGAGCTTCGGCTTCGGTAATACGGTCGAGATCCCTGAGCCCATCGACTACGACACGACCCAGGTCCGGTTCGTCGCCGAATACGGCCGGAAGCCCCTCTTTGTGAACGTCAGCTACTACTTTTCGGACTTCGCCAACAACATCGACACCTTAACGTGGGCGAACCCCTACCGGGCGACAGACAGCACGACGGCGGTGGCCTTTACCCAATCCTACCTAGCCGGACCAGCCACGGGCCTGATCGACCTATATCCCAACAACCGGGCCCACTATTTTTCATTCAGCGGCGTCCTGATGGACCTCCCCCTCCGGAGTCGGCTTTCGGCCACGGCTTCCTTGGGGCGTTTGACCCAGAATGACCCCTTGGTGCCGTACACGTCTAACCGCGCCATCGGCAGGGGCGCCCCGAGCGGAGTCCCCGGTGAACTCGTCCCCTTGGACGCTTGGGATAAAGCCAGTCTGCCCACCCAACAGGTCGACCTGAAGGTCGACGTCACCCAGCTCCAGCTTTTACTGACGTCCAAGCCCTTGCGATTTGCTCGTCTGAAGCTCAAGTACAACTTCTACCATTGGGATAACAAGTCGGAACAAATTCACTTCCCGGGCTACGTCCGGATGGATGCCGTTTGGGTCCCTACACCGGGGGCCAATGTTCCTACCGGTTTCCAGAACAGCAGCTTTTCGGTAGACGTGGGCCTAGACGTCTGGAAGTCGACGACGCTGACACTGGGCTACCAGTTCGTCCGGACTGACCGCGTCTTCCGGGAAGTCGCCGAGCAGGACGATAATACCTTTAGGTTCGCCCTCGACACGAGGCCTCTGTCCTGGCTGACCCTACGAGCCGCCTATGAACGGTCCCAACGGCGGGGTGAGTATGACTTCCGGATCCCCTTTATCGCTGCTCATGGCGGAGAAGTGCAAAATCCGCCTCAGCTCCCCTTCTTGCGGAAGTATGACCAGGCGAATCGAGACCGGGATAGCGTCTCCCTGATGGCTTCGGTAAGTCCTATCGACAAGCTGCATCTCTCAGGTTCAGTCGTCTACGGGAAGGACCATTTCCGGGACTCGCCCTTCGGCCTCCTAAACGCTCGCCGGACCGTCTATTCGGTGGATACCGATTACGCCTTGACGGAGCAAGTCAGCCTGTTCGCCTTTTATAGCTTTGAAGAATACAAGAACCGCCAGAAGGTCCGGCAATGGGTCCCGGACGGGATCGGGGACCCCTACGTGCGAGAAACTGGTCTGGACTCGTTTAGCAACTGGACGTCGGATGAAGAAGACAAGCTCCACAGTCTGGGCGGGGGTCTGCAGGCGGTCCTGCTCAAGCCCCGGAGGCTGACCGCCGACGTGTCTTACACGTACTCGAGGTCGGACGGGGCCGTCGCCTTCGCAAGCCCTGTCGGGACATCGGCCAATGATGCGAATCCCTTCGAACCGGTCGGCCTGGACCAGCTCGACGACGTCCGGTTTCAGGTCTTGAATGCTCGTTTCCGATATACCGTGACGCGGGGTCTGGCGTACACGCTCGGCGTCCTTTGGGAAAAGTTCCGCTATGACGACGACTTGAGTACCATCGGCTTGGTCTACATCCCGGTCACGGCGGCCGGTGCGTTCAACGGGGCTACTCTCATGGGGACTCAACTGAAGGGATACAACGTCACCGTGTTCTACATGAAGGTCAGCTACACGTTTTAGTCAAGGGGCGATGGGTCGACGTCGGAATCGTCCGGAAAGCAAAGAATCCAGCACCCCCCACTACACGGGCCCCTTCCCTTCGGGAGATGGGGGAGGGGGCCGCTCTTTTACTTTCGTTTACTGAAGACACGGGATAAAAGATGCGAGATGTAAGATGGGAGGTGGTTACAACCCGGCTTCGACGGCAAGTATCTGGTATTAGACATGGGTAACCGGTGGGGGTCGGAGCATAAAACCGACACCGAACGCCCTGTCTTGCATCCCGCATCGTGTATCCTGCGTGGGGACGATTTCGAAAGGAGGGCCATCATGCGGATGTCATCGGGGTTACGGGTCTTATGGACAGCCGTCTTGGTCGTCGGCTTGGGGGAGGCGGCGACGGCCCAGGAGAAGGCCGCTTCGGGCAAGGAGCTTTTCACTAAATACAAGTGCACGATGTGCCACAGCGTCAAGGCCGAGGGCATCGAGGCCAAGAAAGCCGCCGAAGGAGGAGAAGAGGCGAAAGGGACGGACCTGTCGGACGTCGGTGCAAAGGTGCAGAGTGCCCAGTGGATCCAGGACTACCTCCTGAAGAAGGTCGACAAGGACGGCAAGAAGCACAAGACCGTCTTTAAGGGGACAGAGGAGGAGCTCAAGACGCTGGCCGAGTGGCTCTTTTCCCTAAAGGGTAAAAAGTAACCCCTTCCTTAGATCCCGAGTCCCAGGCAGAAGGGACCTCAGACTCGGACTGTAGACCCAAACCGCAGGCGAGGGACAATCCATCAAACAAGGCGGGTCTAGGGTCTGTGATCTTTATCCTGAGGCCTGGCACCCGGGACTTGGTACCTTCAGTTTTTGAAGGGGAGAATCACTATGCGGATGTCACCAGGGTTACGGATACTCGGGGTGGTTGTCCTGGTCGTCGGCTTGGGGGAGGCGGTAACGGCCCAGGAGAAGGCCCCTTCGGGTAAGGAACTCTTCACT
>JANXAA010000060.1 GCA_025061865.1 Acidobacteriota bacterium
ACCTTCGTATCAGCGGACTCCCCCCTCGAGCCCTATCCCTACGGGCGGGCCCGGGTCGGCGGTGGGGCCGTCTTGCGAGCCGTCGACTCGTCGAATCTAGCGCCGGTCCCGATGGTTCAGAGCCTACAGACGACGGCCCGACGTCGCGGATGGCCCCTTCAATGGGGTATCACTCGGGGCGGGAACGACGGAGCGGCTTTCGTCCCATACGGGGCCCTCGACTTCCCCATCGGGTGGCCTCTCCGGTACTCCCACTCCCAGGCCGAAGTCATCGACCTGGGCGACGTCGAGGCCTTAGCCCGCTGGGTCGCCTTCTTAGCTGAGAATGAGATATAGGTCCTGGGCGCCAAGTCTCAGGAAAAGACCCCAAACGACGAGCTATAGATGACCGGTCGTCGCTTCTCCTTTAAGCCCTTTGGCCTAATTCGGTTCACGGGGAGAGGACTTGCAGGTGGACCCGGTCGGAGCGCCCCGTCGAGTCGACGGCGACGACGGTGACCGGTCCAGGAGATAGGTGGACCAGCCAAACTTCGCCCGAAACCGTCGACCCGACGAATTGATCGTTGACGAACCAGAAGATGCGGCGGTCCGGTGCCGGCGTCACGGCTCGCAGGGGGATGCCGCCGCTGCCTCGGACGTCGGCGCTTGGCAGGTAGGTCGCTCCCTCCAGGGGACTGAGAATGCGCATTTCCGAGAGAACCTCCGGTGTGGCACACTGCTCCGAGGGGAGCGGCTCGGTGGAGGTCGGTGTGCCCAAGAAGGCCGCCGCCAGGGGCGGCAGGAGGGTGAAAACCTGGGCCGTGAGTTCGCCTGAGGCGTAAGACTTCCAGGGGCACATCCGCCGACCCGAGTCCCGTTCGACCAGTAAGCGCCGATGGTATGGGCAGGCCCGAAGGGGGGCCGCGTCCCGTACGGCAAGGACCCAGCGGACGCCCGGACAGGCCTCTTTCGGCCGTTCTCCGGAAAAGGGGCATACGGGGACACGCGTCAGGTCGGCGTCCGGCGGAGGTCGTAATTCCTGAGACGGCGCTGGTAGAGCGTTCAATATGTCGAACATAAGGGGCGCCGCTAGCTCCCCGCCGACGATGCCCTCAGCGCCCTCGCCTGAAAAGTTGCCGACCCAGACGCCGACGGTGTAGCCCGCATGGAAGCCGACGCTCCAGGCGTCTCGTCGCCCCCAGGAGGTCCCCGTCTTCCAATAGACGGTCGCCCGGGGAGGCGTGACCGAACGCAGGTGCGGGGCATCCGGCCGGTCCCGAAGGGCCAGAGCCCGGCGAGTCAGGACGACAGCGCCCGGATGAAGAAGCCGCCGCTGGGTCTCGAAGGAAGGGGTGTCTTCGACGAGGACTGGCGGGCCGTGCCAGCCGTCTCGGGCGAGGGTCACGTACAGATTCGTCAAGTCTAAAAGCCGTACCTCCAGGGCACCGGTGATGACCGAGAGGCCATAGTCCCGACCGGACCGAACATGGATTCCCCCGCGTTCGAGAAGCCTCATGAAGTCTCGAAACCCCGTCCGGCGGAGAAGATGGACGAAAGGGACGTTTAGGGAGTGGGCTAAGGCTTCCTCAGCTCGGACAAGGCCCCGGAACGTCCCACTGAAGTTAATCGGTCGATAGCCCCGGATGGGGGTCGGATAGTCCTCTAAGAGTGTCTCTGTCGTGATGACCCCCTCCTGCAGGGCTAGGGCGTACAGAAAGGGTTTGAGGGCCGAACCCGGCGACCGGAGCGCCAGAAAGCCCGGGACCTGACCGTCGTGGGCCTCGTCCCAATAGTCCACAGAGCCGACCAGGGCGCGCACTTTTCGGGTCGAATTTTCGATGACGACGACGCTCACCTGGGTAGCCCCGCTCCGATAGACCACGGGCCGGTACGCTTGAACGAGACTCTCGACGGTCCGCTGGACGTCGGCGTCCAAAGTCGACCGGATGTGGGGCACATCGGGGAAAAGGGCACGTAGATAGTCGGTGGCGTGGAGTGCTTGAGCGGGCATAGGCCGCAAGCCCGTCGGGATGTCTTCCCCCAGGGCTGACCGATAGGCACCCTCGGATAGTAAACCGCAGGCCCGCATTCGAGCCAAGACACGATGGTGGGCTTTGATGACTTCCGATGGGGCAGCCCGCAGAAGGAAGCGGGACACGGGCGCCTGAGGCAGGCTTACCAAAAAGGCAACCTGGGCCGGTGTGAGCTGCCTGGGAAGACGACCGAAGTAAGCCAAAGAGGCGGCTGTCACACCTTCCAGGTTGCCCCCATAAGGGGCCCGGTTCAGGTAGAGCTCGAGGATACGCCGTTTCCCCAAGCGGAGCTCGTATTGGAAGGCCCGAAGGACTTCGATCAGCTTGGACCGCCACGTGCGAGGCCGGGGTTCCACGATACGGGCCAACTGCATTGGGAGGGTCGAGCCACCCGAGACGATGCGGCCGGCTCGTAGGTTCTGCCAAGCGGCCCGCACGACGGCCAGGGGATTTACACCGGGATGGAACCAAAAGGCGCGGTCCTCGAAGCAGATCGTCGCCTGGACGAGGAGGGGATCGATTTCGTCCAGCCGGGTCTCGACCCGCCATTTCTCGTCGGACGTCAAGAATATTCGCAGGACTCGCCCGTGACGGTCAAAGACGACTTGCGAAGAGGGAACCTCGATGCGAGGCGGCAGTGGAATCAGGAAAGGCAAAGCACTCACGATGCTGGCGAACAAGGCCCCGAGAACCAGCCACCACCGACAGACCATCCGCATGCCGCCGGTGCGACCCTCAGGCCGAGACGGCCCATCGGCGGAGACGTTCCAGTTGGTCATAGGCGCGTCCGCTCGTTAGGGCTTCTTCCGCTTGGACCAAACCTTCTTCGAGGGTGGGGACCCGGCCGGCGACTCGGAGAGCCAGGGCCGAATTCACCAGCAGAGTATCCCGCCGGGGCCCCCGGTCCCGATTCTGCAAGAGGTCCTCGATGATTCGGGCATTCTGCTCCGGCGAGCCGCCGCGCAAGTCCTCGACGGAGCCAGAACCGAAGCCCCAAGCCCGAGGGTCCAAGCACTCGTCTTGCAATTCCATGTCTGTCCCTCGCCGCTCGACCCAGACGACGTAGGTCAGACCGAAGGAAGCGGCTTCGTCCATGCCAGTCTCGTGATGGACCAGGAGGACCCGCTCGTGACCTAACGGGGCGAACACAGGGGCCAGCCGTTCCAAAAGGTCCCGGCGGAAGACGCCGATCATCTGGTGTCGCACGAAGGCCGGATTCGTCAGGGGCCCCAAGATGTTAAAGACGGTCCGGATGCCCAAATTGCGTCGGATCGAGGCGACGGCTTTCATAGCCGGATGGAAGTAAGGGGCGAATAGAAAGGTAAAGTAGGTATCACCGAGGAGTCGAGCGGCCTTCTCCGGCGTGTCGGGCCAGACAAGACCCAGTGCTTGCAAGACGTCGGCGCTCCCGCACTGGGAAGAGACGGCCCGGTTGCCATGTTTTACGACAGGCACACCCAACGAGGAAACGACGAAGGCCACCGCTGTCGAGACGTTCCACGTATGGAAGCCGTCTCCACCCGTGCCACACGTGTCGACGGCCCTCGCTGTCAGCGGGTGGTCGACCCGCTGGGCCTGAGCCCGCATAGCGTCCGCCAGGCCAGCCATTTCGGAAGGCGCCTCGCCTCGCATCGCCAGAGCCGTTAAGACGGCCCCGATGATCTCAGGCGGGAGCTCCCCGGAAGCGATGTCCTCACCGAGCTGACGGGCCGTCGCAAAATCTAAGGTCGCCCCCTGCATGACAGCCTTTAAGGCCTGCTGGGTCCGTCCTAAGCGGTCCGTCATTCCTGCACCTCCGGAATTGGGTAATTAAGCAAGTCGGCAGTCCGGCGAATTAGATAGGTGAGGAAGGGGATAGAACCTCAGTGGTCATCCAGGGACGCTCGTCCTCAGAACGCGCCTGTGATGCTAGGCATTCGGTAAGGGTACGCTGAAAGCCTACCCCGTGAGCGTTCCATTTGGGATAATCACACAGCATGGGTTCCCCTAAGACGTTGGGACTGCATACCCAGAGCCCCTCGGACTTGGGACCCTTAGTAGATGGAACCGTATAACGAGCAGGATATCCGCACACCCCTTTCCCCCTACTCAGCGACCTGCCTATCCGCCGACCTTTTCGGCTTCCAGCCGACCCGCTCCAGGGCCTCGAGACTCAGACGGGCCCAGGGGGTGTACACTTCTGGATGAGCTTCCAAGTCCCGGACCCAGTCTTCCCACGACGTCCAACGGTACTCGTAGACGTCCTCGACGTCTGGCTGGACGGGGCCCTCGTAGGTACCGACCAGGACTGCGCAATACTCGTTTTCGCAGGCGTCTCCGGCCGGATGCCGGACGAAATAGTTGAAGCCCGTCACCTTTCGGACCCGTACGCCGACGATGCCCATCTCCTTCCGGAGGGCCCGGGCGGCAGCTTGGGCGTATGTCTCCCGGCGGCCGTCCCGATAAAGAACGTGACTGACAGCTGTCAGGTCCCACAGACCGTCCCAGAGCCAATGACGCCGGCGTTGAAGCAAGACCCGACCCGACCGGTCTAACAGGATGCACACGAAAGCCCGGTGATGGAGGCCATCGCCCCGATGGGCCTCGGCCCGGGAAGCATACCGGCCCGTAAACCGGTCTCGGTCGTCGACCAAAAGGACGATCTCGTCCCGGGTACGCCGTTCCTTATCCATGTGCGGGAAAGCAGTCTGGCAATTCAGCAGTAAGGCAGGAGGACAGTCAGGGATTCAATGGCCGTAAGGACAAGACCATCCCCACGACTCTTCTACAACCCGCACACCTCTTCTACAGCCTTCTATAGACCTGCGCCCGCACATTAGCGCAGACAGGCTTGAACTTCTTCTGGGGTCAGGTTCGAATCCTTGGCCCTACCCAAGATTCCCTCAGCAAGCGACTCCAAGACGTACTCTATGGGCCTGCGAGTCCGGCAGGGATGGATTAGCCAACGTGCAGCTTGGGGTCTACGACGATGTCGCAAGACACGGCTTTCTGCCCTTCCCCAGCGTCAACCTAAGATCCTAACGCCGATAAGACCCCCCAGACCGTGTCCAGATTATAATATACTCGACGCCCTCCTGATGTGACATTCAAGATTGCTTCAAGGAGATGTGGTCATGACAGGCCGGCCCTATGGGTTTCCTGAAGCCGTCCGATGGCTTGATACGCCGGACGGACGCCTGCGTATTTATAGCCTCCACTCCTTGGAGGAGGCAGGCTTGGCCGATATCCAGCGTCTGCCTTACTCTATCCGCATCTTATTAGAGAACCTGCTACGCCATTACGACGGTGAGGTCGCCCGTTGGGACGACGTCGTCGCCTTAGCCCGATGGCGTCCTGGGGACGTCCCTTCTATCGAGATTCCCTTCCGGCCCCAACGGGTCCTCCTCCAGGACTTTACGGGTGTCCCCTGCATCGCCGACCTGGCGGCCATGCGGGCGGCCGTCCGGCGTCTCGGCGGTGACCCCCGGCAGGTCAACCCCCGCGTGCCCGTCGACCTCGTTATTGACCACTCGGTCCAGGTCGACTTCTTTGGGTCGGTCTATGCCTTCGAGCAGAACGTTGCGATGGAGTATGAGCGGAATCGGGAGCGGTACGCTTTCCTCCGGTGGGCCCAGCGGGCTTTCCGCAACTTCCGGGTCGTGCCGCCAGGGACGGGCATCGTTCATCAGGTCAACCTCGAGTACCTGGCGTCTGTCGTCCAGACCCGGACGGCCTCGGACGGTATCCCGGAGGCCTTCCCCGACACGCTCGTCGGGACGGACTCTCACACGACGATGATCAACGGCCTTGGCATCCTTGGCTGGGGTGTCGGGGGTATCGAGGCCGAGGCCGTCATGCTGGGTCAGCCCATCTACATGCTCGTCCCTGAGGTCGTCGGCGTCCGCCTGACCGGTGAGCTCCCTGAGGGAGCGACGGCGACGGACCTCGTCTTGATGGTCACGTACCTCCTGCGGAAGAAGGGTGTCGTCGGCAAGTTCGTCGAGTTCTTCGGACCCGGTATTCAGAGCCTTCGGGTCGAAGACCGAGCCACTATAGCGAACATGGCGCCTGAATGCGGTTCGACGGTCAACTTGTTTCCCGTCGATGACGCTACGCTGGAGTACCTCCGGGGGACAGGCCGGGACCCCCGCCACGTCGAACGGGTCGAACGTTACATGAAGGCCCAAGGTCTCTTCTGGACGCCGAACACTCCCGAGCCTCTATACAGTGACGTCGTCGAGCTGGACCTTTCGACCGTCGAGCCGACCGTCGCCGGTCCCCGCCGCCCCCACGACCGGGTCCCCCTGCGGATAGCCCGTCAGGCCTTCCGAGAGGCCCTGCGGACCTTCCTGCCAGCCGACGGAGCCGTCGCTGACGTCGACGAACTCATGGGGCACCGTATAGAGGTCTCACTGGACGGCCTGAAGACGGCTGTCGGTCACGGAAGCGTCGTCATTGCCGCCATTACGAGTTGTACGAACACGTCGAATCCGTCCGTCATGGTCGGCGCCGGCCTCTTGGCCAAGAAAGCCGTCGAACGGGGTCTGACCGTGCCACCCCACGTCAAGACGAGCCTGGCGCCGGGCTCCCGGGTCGTGACCGACTATCTGGTCGATGCGGGCCTCCTGCCATACCTGCAGGCCCTTCGATTCCACATCGTCGGCTACGGCTGTACGACGTGCATCGGTAACAGCGGTCCCTTGCCCGATCCAGTCGCCCGAGCCATCGAGGAAAACGGCCTCGTGACCGTCGCCGTCCTGAGCGGGAACCGCAATTTCGAGGGACGCATTAATCCCCATGTCCGAGCGAGCTACCTGATGTCGCCGCCTCTGGTCGTCGCTTACGCCTTGGCCGGGACGATGGACATCGACGTGTTGAATGACCCTCTCGGCTGGGACCCCAACGGCCGACCCGTCTACCTGCGGGACCTCTGGCCGACCCACGAGGAGGTCCAGGCCCTTATGCGGCGGGTCCTCAATCCGAGGGTCTTCCGACGGCGGTACACTCAGGTCTTTCGGGGCGACGCTCGGTGGCGCGCTCTCCCCGTCCCCCGGGGTGACCTCTACCGGTGGGATCCCACCTCGACGTATATCCAGGAGCCGCCCTTCTTCCGGGACCTGCCCCTCGAGCCCCCGTCCCCGCAGGACATCCGCGGGGCCCGGGTCCTCGTCCTCCTCGGCGATTCTATCACGACGGACCATATCTCGCCGGCCGGGGCCATTCCTGAGAAAAGTCCCGCCGGCCAATACCTTATCGCCCATGGGGTCCCGCCCTCGGAGTTCAATACCTATGGGACCCGCCGCGGCAATCATGAGGTCATGATCCGGGGTACTTTCGCCAACATCCGACTCCGGAACCTGCTCCGGGTCCCAGACGATGCAAGGTCTCTCCCTGAAGGTGGCTGGACGGTCTACTTCCCGACCGGCGAGGTCATGACCGTCTATGACGCCGCTATGCGGTATCGGGCCGACGGGACGCCCCTCATCGTCATCGCCGGCAAGGAGTACGGATCGGGGAGTTCTCGGGACTGGGCCGCCAAGGGGACCTTTCTGCTGGGCATACGAGCCGTCCTGGCCGAGAGCTTCGAGCGTATCCACCGGAGCAACCTCGTCGGGATGGGCGTCCTGCCCTTGGAGTTTGAGCCGGGTCAAAGCCGGGAGACGCTCGGCCTGACGGGTCACGAGATCTACCACATCGAGGGCATCGCCGAGGGCCTGCAGCCCCGGTCTCGCCTCCGGGTCCGGGCCGTCCGGCCCGACGGAACGGCGCAGACCTTTACGGCCATCGTCCGCCTCGACACACCCGTCGAGGTGACTTACTATCGACATGGAGGGATTTTGCCGTACGTGCTCCGGGAGATACTGAATCGGCCGGTCGGCAGGTAGGCAGTGGCCAGATGGCCTGAATTTCGGGTGTTCGGTGTTGGGTCCAGGTCATCTACCCGACACCCAGTCCCCTGACGCCAATTCGAGAGGTAGATACCTCTCGACGTTTTTCTATCTATCTGAGACTTCCCACCCTGTCGACTTGAATTAGAGGTAAGGGTGAGGTCAGTTCGCAGGCCAGGGGGCTCACGGACTGCAGGCCAGAGGCCTGAGCTACCGTAAAAATTCAACCACTTGACAAAGCCCCACTTTCCCTATCGGCCCATCTGCCGAGTGTCTATGACCGTTCGGGACGTTGCTTCGAGCCTCGTCGAGCAGGTCCGGCACATCCCGAGTCAACCGGGGGTCTACTTCTTTAAGGACCGGCGGGGACGGTTTCTGTATATTGGGAAGGCCAACTCGCTTCGGGACCGGGTCCGTCAGTACTTCTCGGGCCACGACACCCGACCGATGGTCCCCCACCTCCTCCGGGAGGCGGCCTACGTCGACTGGGTCACGACCCAGACGCCCCTGGAGGCCCTTATCCTCGAAGCCCAAATGATCCGGCGGCACCAGCCCCGGTACAATGTCCTCCTGAAGGATACCCGTAACCTTCCATACGTCCGCATCACCCTCCAGGAAGCTTATCCCCGGGCTGAGGTCGCCTTCCGCATCGAGAATGACGGTGCTCGCTACTTCGGGCCCTTCCTTTCGGTCGGCCACGCCCGCCGGGTCCTCCAGTTTGTCCATCGCATCTTTCGCATCCGGGCCTGCGACCTGCCCTTAGACGGGACCCGGACGTACCCCGTGTGCCTGCTCTATCACATCCGGCGGTGCTCGGGTCCCTGCATGAACTACATCGCCCAAGACGCTTACCGGGCCGATGCCGAAGCGGCTGCCCGTTTCCTCGAGGGCGACCGAGCGGGAGTCCTGGCAGAATTGGAGCGGCGGATGCAAGAACACGCCCGGCGCATGGAATTCGAGGCGGCCGCCCTCTGCCGGGACGCCGTCCGGGCCCTCCGGGAATGGACGCCGACGGCCCGTATCATCGACCCGGCCGGCCGGTCCATCGACCTCGTCGGCTATGCGGCCGAGGCTGGACGCATCGTCCTCGTCGTCTTCCTCATCCGGCATGGCCTCTTCGTCGACCGCCGGGAATTCGTATGGAACCGATTGCCCGGTCTCGAGCTGTCATCTGAGGTGGCGGTCCCGCTCGACGACGAGTGGTGGCTTCAGGTCCTGACCCAGTTCTACCTAACGGTCGCCCAGCCGCCTGACGAAGTCTGGCTTCCCGTGGGCCTGGCCGAGCGGTCCGAGTTAGAGGCCTGGCTCGGACGGCACTTCGGACGGCCCGTCCGTCTTCGCGTCCCACCTGACCTTCCGGACGCTGACCGGGACCGCCTCGAGTGGGTCGGCCACCATGCCCGCCAGCTCTTGCGGAGTACCCCCGAGAC
>JANXAA010000061.1 GCA_025061865.1 Acidobacteriota bacterium
CGCCCCACCGATCGCCAAGAGACCGCCCAGCTTGGCCGCCGTCAAGAGGTTCTGGACCCATTTCCCGGGTTGAATCCCCCAGACGTTAATGAGGGTCAGGCCCCAGACGGCACCAGCGGCATACAAGGCCGAGGAGTAAGGTCCGACAGGGGCCAACGAGGCCATGTAGTCGCCGAATACATAGGCCAACGAAGCGATCGAACCCGTCTGGATGACCGTCATACGGGCCCAGCCAAAGAGGAAGGCGAGGCCGGGTCCGAAGGCCCGCCGCAGGTAGTGGTAGTCTCCGCCGGCGTGGGGATACGTCGTCGCCAGTTCCGCGTAGCAGAGGGCCCCGATCAACGAGACGAGGCCGCCCAAGACCCAGACGAGAAGGAAAACACCCGGACTGAGCACGTGGGCCGCCACGGCCGAGGGGGCCCGAAAGATGCCCGATCCGATGACGATGCCCACGATCAGGGCGACGGCATCGACGACGGATAGCGTCGGTCGCGGGGCGACGATCGCCTCGCGACCATAAGCCGGGACAGACATACGCGCTTTTACCCGACCGATGAAAAGCCATCAGACCCGTCCGGCTCACCAGTTCCCGGTATCGCTGACGGAATCGGTTCCACAAGCGCCTCATGCTCTTATACGACTGGAGCCAATCTAAGAGGAGGAGGTCAGTCACCGTGCTCTCGATCCAATCGACGTCTTTCTTGTAGCCTAATACCATAGAAACGCCCGTGGCATTGATGAAGTTCCGGATCCGGTACCGCTCTACGTCGATCGTCGAACAGCTCCCGAAGTGGACGACCCATTGAGCAAAGTCCTTCCCCATGAAGGCCGCCAGGGTCTCCAGGTCGACCGACGACTCGTCCAGGAGGATGGTACCCGGCTTGCCATGAAAAGCCAGGTACAGGACACCGTACCCATTAAGGTTTTTCAATTTTTTCAAATTATATTTCATTTCTTCTCTAGTATTACATGTAAAATATGTAAACCTTACATTGTTCATCGTCGAGGCCAACTCCAGGATCGGATACACGCTGAGCCGATTCTCGATGTCAGCGTCCCAGAGGGACTCCAAGCAGGCGATGTTTTTCTGATAGGTCAGACGCCGTGCCATGGGGGACTCCTCGGGTCATCCCGGCAGGTATATTATAGTCCCCCGGCCCAGGTGGGAGATAGAAAAAATGGCCCTCCGGACTGTACCCATCAGATGGGCTACGACTTGTGACGGGCCATTGGCTCGACCTGTCCACGTGTCGACCTGCCCCAGACGACCGCTTGTGACGTCATCAAGCGTCACTTGACCCGTCTATTAGGAGGCAGCGAATGAGGGTCCCGGTGGTAGGGACGAGAGTCCTTGGAGTCGGGGGCCTTAGCTTGTGGGTCCTCGGAGCTACGTGGCTGGGCCAGGTCCTTGGACATCCCTGGGTATTGCCCGTCCTTCAAACCTTGCCCGTTTATGGTTTCATGGTCTGGCTCTTACGCAAGGGGGCTTGGCGGTCGGCCATCCGGTGGATGTGGCTATGGGCGGCGGCCGTGGGCCTGGTAGGGACCTTATGGGCTTACCGGCAGGGGCCGGCCGTGGCGCCTCTGGTCCTATACGGGGAAACCTATCGGCAAAAGATGTTCGATTGGCTTCGGACCGGTCAGGGCGAGGAATCGGACCCCCGTCGGTTCTTGCGTCGCCACGGGGTCGAGCTGGGATTATTTACGGTTACTTCTCTGACCACGGCGAGCTTGGTCTCCATGCATGGGGGGACCATCTTGATGAACTACATGAGCTACTATGTAGGCTCGCTGATGCGACATAGCGACGCCCCCTTCTGGACCTTCGTGACGGCCTGGCCGGTCTATGCGGTCCTGCGAGTCCTGGCTTACGTCGTCCTGGGGGTCCTGTTGGCCGAGCCTTTGCTCTATCGCTTGGACCCGGACCGGTGGGGAGTCTATCGACTGCGAGACCGTGGGCCTTGGTTGGCCCTGGCCGTTGTAGGGCTTGTCGCTGACGTCTTTCTTAAGGCGTGGCTGGCCCCTGTGTATCGGCACTGGATCCTGACCTACGTCCGGCTTCCGTGAGGTCGCGGGTCCTTTCTGTCTATCGGCATAAACACGGTGTTTACACCGGTAGACACCCCAACCCGACCGGGCGGGGCCGGAGGTAGCGAAAGTCGGTGGGGAGCGTCAAGGAAAGCGGGGTACCTCCGGACGGCATGGAGCTTGTTAAGGGATCCAGGACGTTCCGTCCGTCGAGATAGCCGTTGCGCGCACGACGACCTTTCGGCGGCGGGGGCCGCACGCTGAGACCTGACGTGGGTGGGCGGGAGGCGTTTACCCTGAGGTGGTGGTCGTCGAGTCCCGGCGGTGGCGGCGGGGGAGGGCCCGCGAGCGAAAAGGGCAAGTCCATACCGGTTCAGGAAGAAGGTTATGCTTCCGCGAGGACCCAACCGGACCGCAAGTTAACCCAAGCTGTGACCTTGGAGCGGTGTCTCCGAAAATTCCGGCCCCCGCTTGCGAGAGCCTTGTCCTGATCTGGGTTCCCCTTCGGCCCGGCCTCGTCCCTGGGGGAAACAGAGTGAAATGAAAACTCGACAAGCCTTAGAGCGGAGTCGATGAGATACAGGATAAAAAGAACCCGTACGCGCCTATAGACCCCATCGATACGCTGTAGGTGGCAACTTAGGTTAAGTTAACGTCGTGGCTCATGCCGACCGCCGGGACGGCGACCGGTCTTTATCAGGACATAACCCCGAGGTGTCGCAAGTACCTGAAGGTCGCCGGTCCGGACCTCGACCGGGACCGAGGCGAGGACCCGGGTCTGACACAGGCCGATCCACCGAAGCAGTCGAAAGGTATGGTCCAGGAAAGGCTCACTCATCGGCTCGATATCTCGGGTGAGGATGAGAGGGCTGGCCCGTTTTTGAAAGCCGATCCAGAGTGGACGATGGAGGGAAGGGAGTAGGATCCATCGAACAGCCGGGGCGCACTCGATGAAAGCCCCGACGACAAACCACCGGAGGCCCCGCCCAGTCCGCTGGATAGGCGCCAAACTCGGGACGTCTGGTTCGAAACGAATGTTCCAAGTCCCACCGGCGGCTGGCTGGACGCGCACGGTGCCGACGGGCCGCACGCCCAGATTGTCGAGGCGTTGATAGCTCGTCATCCACGGCCACGTCAGGACTCCAGCCGCTCCGGCCAGGGTCAGAAGCCCAAGCCCCCATCGCCCAGCCCTCCGCACCCGGACCGGGACCATTGCACTCGGCCAGTCAGGATAACGCCGGCGCCAACGCCATCCTCGCACCATCTCCACGACGGCGTAGGCGCTTAGGCCGACCCCGACCAACATGAACGCCCCGGTGATTAACGCCAGTCGGATACCGACGAATTGCTCCAGCCAAAACCGTATCGTCTCATCGGGGATCCATCGGGACATCGGCGCCGGGTGTCAAATGGGCGGTATTAAAGTCTCCGGAAAACCGGACCTGAGTTTCAGATCGGCAGATGGGCATCAGAAGCTGCTCCGGGCCTGCCAGTAAGCCCGATAGGCTCGGATAAAATGGCGTCGTAGACAGGCGTCCGGGATCGAACGGGCCATCGTCTCAAGGAGGGCCTCCAGTTGCGGGGACAGGCGGGCTGCCTGGAGCGGTCGAGATGCTGGCTCAGACCGTCTCCGACGAGATGACCGGATCTCCAATTGAATATCGGCGACGTCACACCAAGGACACCGTTCTCGAATGTTTTGGAGAAGCATGCTGGTATGTTGACGAAGCTCAGCGAGCCACACGGGGTGGACGACCTGGACCGTCAAGGACCGGTCCTGCAAACGGACGGGCGTCGACACGCGGGCTAGCACTTCTCCCACAATGGTCGGCCACAGCCGCACAAGGCCGACCCACTGCCATGCCGGATGGACCGGAGCATTCCGGATGATCCAAGCCGTCAGGACGTCCGAAATGGTTTGCATGGGCCTGATTTGGGTCATTGGGTCTTGAGCGTCGGGTGTTAGGTCTTAGGGGTCGGGTACACAATGACTTAACCCTCAGCACCCAGGAACCGATACCGAATACTTTCATCTTCCCCGAAACTGGGGTTCCCGCTTCTCCAAGAAGGCCCGGGTCCCCTCTCGCATATCTTCGGTCGCCGTCGTCAGGGCAAACAGGCTCGCTTCGTGGAGAAGACCCATCTCTAGGGGCATTTCCATGCCTTCCTGGACGGCTCGCAAAGCAAGGCGGACGGCGACGGGGCCGTTCGCCAGGATTTGGCGGGCCAGAGCCTTCGCCTCGTCCAGAAGTCGTTCCCGGGGTACAATGCGATTGACCAGACCGATCCGGTAGGCTTCCTCGGCCGTGTAATGGGCCCCCGTCAAGATCCACTCGATGGCCCGACCCTTGCCGACGATACGGGCCAGGCGCTGCGTCCCCCCGTAGCCGGGAATGATGCCCAATCGGACCTCCGGTTGACCGAAACGGGCTTCCGGACAGGCCAGACGGATATGGCAGGCCAGGGCTAATTCACAGCCACCTCCGAGGGCGTACCCATTGACGGCGGCGATGACCGGGACCGGGAGGGCTTCCAGGGCATTCAGGACGGCTTGTCCCCGGCGGGTATACTCGTATCCCTCGACCGGAGTCAGGCGCGACAGTTCTTCGATGTCGGCGCCCGAGACAAAAGCTTTATCGCCAGCCCCCGTGATGATCAGAGCCCGAAGGGTGGCCCCGACACCCTCCCCACGGGCGATGGCCTCGACGACCTGGCCGATTTCCCGGACCGTTAGATGGCTCAGGGCATTGCGCCGCTCGGGCCGATTCACCGTCAGGATGGCAATGCCGTCGGGATCGACTTCCAGACGGATGTGTTGGAATTCCATAAACTGCCCTCTCATAATGATATACATTCACGACCGGAGGCACCTTTGAGTACGTTGTCAAAGTTCAGTGGGTTGAGCCCCGCCTTCTTATTTCTTCTCTTCTTCTTTTTTCTTATCTTCCTTTTTCGTATAATCATAGAATCCTCGGCCCGTCTTGCGACCGTGGAAGCCAGCCAGGACCATCCGCTTCAGGAGCGGCGGCGGCGCGTACCGGGCGTCTTTAAATTCATCGTACATCGCTTCGGCGATGTAGTAAGTCGTATCGAGGCCGACAAAGTCGAGGAGCGTAAAGGGCCCCATCGGATGCCCACAGCCGAGGACCATGGCCTGGTCGATCTCCTCCGGCGTCGACAGGCCCTCCTCGAGGCACCGGACGGCGTCCAAGAGGTAGGGGACAAGGAGACGATTGACGATAAAGCCCGGCCGGTCGGGCGCCCGGACAGGCGTTTTGTCCAGGGTTCGTACGAATCCAAGGATCGTCTCAACCGTCTCTGGGGCGGTCAGTTCCGTCCGGATAATCTCGACGAGCTGCATGATGGGGACTGGATTGAAGAAGTGGAGGCCCAGAAACCGGGCCGGCCGTTTTGTGACGACGGCCATCTCAGTGATGCACAACGACGACGTGTTACTGGCGAAGATGGCTTCTGGCTTGCAAATCTTGTCCAGCTCCCGGAAGAGCTGTTTCTTCATGTCCATGTTCTCAGTGATGGCCTCGATGACGAGGTCGGAGTCGGCCAAGGGCTGCAGTTCGGTCGTGAACTGGATGCGGGCGACCAGGGCCTGGCCTTCTTCTTCCGTCATTTGGCCCTTTCGGACCGACCAGCGCTGGATAGAATGCCGGACGTTTTGGATACCCTTTTCCAGGAGCTCCGGCGAGACCTCCCGGACGACGACCGAATAGCCCGCATGGGCCGTCACGTGAGCGATACCTGACCCCATCAAGCCGCATCCGACGACGCCGACTTTCCGAATGGAACCGGCCATGGTCTGCTTCTCCTTGGGGTTCAAGGATAGTTCAAAGGGGTGTGCCTTAGCGCAGAGTCAAGATACAAGACGCGGGATGCGGGATGCAAGATGCGAAGACGGAGGGGCAAGGAACCGAGAATGGAGGCAGGCCTGGCCACTTGATTGGGTGGCCCGGGTACCTCCCGAGTCCTACGAATCGGCGTTTGTTTTTCGATGGTGGATAAAGGCCCGGTAGAACCAGATCCTGAGGGCCGAAGGCGGGGGGATTTGCCTCTCGATGCCTCTCCCGAGACCCGACACCCGGGGACGGGTACCTGACTGATCTCGTCCGCTTCCAGGCGACCCATCCCACGATGACGGTCAGGAGCAAGAATAGGCTGGCGAGATTCGGCAAGAAGAGCCGGGCGACCGGAAAGCCTACGACGAGAAAGAGCAAGACGCCCGGGTCGACGGGGTGCACTTTCGGACGGTGGGATCAGGCTGCCGTCGTCGACTCTCTACGAAGGCGGAGTAAGGTCATGGTCGATCTCCGTATCGCCAAGGGGCTTCACTCCGAGCCATACATCTCTTCTGTGAAGAGGAGGTCGAGGGTTCCGAGAACGGGGCCCTGAATATGCGGATTTTGCCGTGCCCACCCCTTTCGACTGCGGGCCCTCCCTCGCCGAGACGACTGTCCCACCACCCCAGGGTAGACGCCACCCGCCCACGGGTTCCCAGCGTACGGCCACCCGCCGCGCCCGACGTCACGAACGCGCGCATCCGCCGTCCGACGGCGGAACATCTGATGGTACTTTGTACGAATCGCGTGCCGTCGGAGGGCCCGTTACCCCCGGATCCCCCTCCAAAGCGCCTCCAGAGGACCTTTGACCGAAATCTCGGCCCCCAGGTGTCTGCAGGGTTCGACACCGGCGTTTACGGAGCTAAACAGGCAGGGGCAGATCAGCGGATAGGCGGATGGGCAGTTGGCCCGGGAGCCGGATCCGGTCCATATCCGTTCCATCTCGGTCGGGGATGGGAGCCAAACCCACGAAACGAAGGGGCGACAGACGATGGGACGGGAGAAGGTCCTGTCCCTTTGGCCTCGACGATGGCTTTTTCCGGCCTTTGTCCCGCCGTCCCCTCATCCCCGGATTTAGAGCCCATCTGCCGACCCGTCGCGACACTCTTTCCCGCAGAAACGAGAAAGGCCGTTCAGGTCGGCATGCTTACCGACTGGATGCCCACGGGCGGCTCGAACGGAGGCGACTTGTTGGTAAGATGGTCTATCAGTATGATGAGGCATCGAACTTTTGGTTTCGAAGACATCCATGCATCACCGTCGGGTCTTCATCGGTTTCCTGATAGGAACGATCTCGGGCCTGACGGCCCATTTGGCTTGGCCGGACTCGTCGACGCTGGCCTGGCTGGTCGACCGGGTCGCCGAGCCCATCGGACGGATCTTCTTGCGCATGCTCCTGATGATCGTGATCCCCCTGGTCTTCTCGGCCCTGGTCCTGGGTGTGGCTGGTTTCCGGGACCTCCGCCGCCTAGGCCGGATCGGCTTAAAAACTCTTATGTATACGGTGACCGTTAGTGCCACAGCTGTTCTGATCGGTCTCACGTTAGCCAACACTGTCCGCCCAGGCCTCCGCCTGTCGCCTGAACACCGCCAGGCGCTCGTCGAGCAGGTCCGAGCGGGGACGACTTTCTCGGTCCCGCCTCGGACGACGGGCGTCGAGTCCATCGTCCGCATCGTACCGGACAATCCGCTCCGGGCAATGGCCGAAAACGATATGCTGGCCGTCATGTTCTTTGCCCTCGTCTTCGGCATCGCCCTGTCGATGACGTCCGCCGCCAAGACTCAGCCGGTTGTGGACTTCCTTGAAGGCGCGTTCGAAATCGCCATGCGGATGGTCGACTTGGCGATGCGTCTGGCGCCCGTCGGCGTGGCCGCTCTGTTGTTTACAGCCACGGCTCGCCTGGGTTTTTCGATCCTGGGTTCCTTGGGTCTCTACGTGCTCATCGTCTTAGCCGGACTGGCCCTCCATCAGTTTGGGACATACAGCCTGGCCCTGGGGCTTTTAGCTCGGACTCATCCCGTCCGGTTCTTCCGGCAGGTCCGGGAGGTGATGCTGACGGCTTTTTCGACGAGTTCCAGCAATGCGACCTTGCCGACAGCCTTGCGGGTCGCCGAGAATGAGCTCCACCTTCGGCCTGAGGTCGCCCGATTTGTCCTGACGTTGGGGGCCACGGCCAATCAAAACGGCACGGCCCTTTATGAAGGCGTCACGGTCCTCTTCCTGAGTCAATTGTTCTTGGGTCATTCGCTGGCTTGGAACGACCAGCTCACAGTCCTGTTCTTGGCTATCCTAGGGGGCATCGGGACGGCGGGCGTGCCCGCCGGGTCGCTCCCTTTTGTCGCCATGGTCTTGGCGACGGTCGGCGTCCCGCCGGAGGGCATTGGGATCATCCTGGGTATCGACCGAATCTTGGACATGTGTCGAACGGTCCTCAACGTGACGGGGGACATGGTCGCCGCCGTCGTGATCGATGCGACGGAGAAGCCGCCGGCGGTCACCCTATAATGGGTGTACGTCGGGCAGTTCGACCCATGGGTCGATGGGTCTGAAGAATGAAAGCGTCGACCTCCGGGCGGGGCCGGAAAATAGGACCTCTGTCGGAACGGCTGCTATGCTACGGGTGTCTGACTATCCTGACACTGCTCGGCGGGACGGTGCTTTAAACCTCCAAACACCAGCGGTCCTCCCCGGTCTGATTGGACGCTTTAGTCCGGTCAATCCCTGGATTGTCCCTCTCTTTCAATCTGCTTACCTGCTCACCTGCCCACCGGAATGTTTGCCTACCTGCCGAATGGCCGAACTCCCAGATTGCCGAATGAGGGGCTGACCATGCAGGTGGCGGTTGTCTTCCCAGGCCAAGGTGCTCAGACCGTCGGCATGGGTCGGGACATCGCCGAACGGTATCCTGAGGCCCGAGCCATCTTTGAAGAGGCCGACCGTGTCTTAGGCTTTCCCATCAGCCGCCTTTGCTGGGAGGGACCGGCCGAGGACCTAACGGTGACGTATCACGCTCAGCCGGCCATCGTGACCGTCAGCTATGCCCTGTGGGTCCTCCTGACCCACTATGGCTCGATTCGACCAGACTACGTAGCCGGCCACTCCTTAGGGGAGTACACGGCCTTGGCCGCTGCCGGCGCCTTCTCCTTTTCGGATACGGTCGGCCTCGTCTATGACCGAGGCCGTTTCATGCAGGAAGCCGTTCCCCTCGGGGTCGGGGCGATGGCGGCCGTCCTGGGTCTCTCGGAAGAAGTCGTCGTCCAGGTGTGTGATTGCCTAAACCGACCGGACGCCGTCGTTACGCCAGCCAATTTCAACGCCCCTGATCAGGTCGTCATCGCTGGTCATCGGACGGCTGTCGAAGCGGCCGCCGAGGAGCTGAAACGCCAAGGTGCCCG
>JANXAA010000062.1 GCA_025061865.1 Acidobacteriota bacterium
TACTTCCCCCTGTTTCGTTGGGTCGACGGCGAGCGGCACCGCTTGGTCTGGCGAGACGGCCACATCGTCTGCACGGGGACTGGCGAACAGTGGACGCCGGCGGCCTTCGTTCGGTGGTTGACTGATCACGTCGCCGAGGTCAGTCCCAACGTCGTCCTGCGTCCCATCGTACAGGACTTTGTCTTTCCGACGGTCGCTTACGTGGCCGGGCCTTCCGAGACGGCTTACTGGGCCCAACTGCGGTTCCTGTACGACCGTCTCGAAATTCCGCCACCGGTCGTCTTCCCGCGGCTCAGTCTGACCCTCGTCCCGCCGCCCCTCCGGCGGGTCTTTCAAAAAGCGGGCCTCGATGCCGTCCGGTGTCTGACCGAGCCCCCGTCCGCTTGGACGCCAGCGTCCGACGATGCGCCCCCCTGGATGTCCGACGTCGAACGGATGGAGGCCGACCTACAGACTTTTCACGCCCGCATGGTGGAAGTCGCCCGGACGCAGGGCCTGCCCCATACCGAACGCTGGTATCGGGCCCTCGACGCTGTCAAGATGGCCTTCCAGCGATTCCGAAGTGTGGCCGAACAAGCGTGGCTCGAGCGAAATCAGCAGTGGGCCTCGACCCGTCGGGCCGTCGCTGACTGGCTGTGGCCCCTGGGGACCCTGCAGGAGCGGGTCTTCCATCTGGCCGTCTTCTGGCAGTTTGTCGGCCCGGCCGTGGTCGAGGCCGTCTACCGAAGGGCCGACCTCTGGACGCCGGACCATCAAATTGTCGAATTACAGTAGGCGCCGGGCCATGGACTCCCGACCCCGGACCCCGAGCCCCGAAAGGCGGCCCCGATCAGGCCCTCGAGACCGGCCCATGCGACTTCCAGGGGTTCCGCGAAGCTTCGGTCGCCTGGATCCGCCAGGTACTTTCGCCGGTAACAGGACCTAAGTCGCGCTCTTATGAGGGGCTCCTAAAAATCCCCGCCGACTAAGGCGGGGTTTCCGAAATCCCAGCTCCGTTCGCTCAAGCGGGTTCGATAAGATACGGGACACAGGGAGGGTGGGAGAGCCATGCCCCCATAGACTCCCCGATGTCCTGCAGACTCCATCTTGAGCTCGGATAAACGACGTCGCGACTCGTAGGGCACCGATGGGACCTGTAGGTAGGCCCGTAGCGTCCCCCTTATCCCGCACCCCATAGACCTCGCTCTAGTCAGCGAGGACGGGATATTTGGAGGCTCCCAAAGGGAGCCACTTAGGCTAAGATAGGTAGATTCAGTATCGGGGTTCCGCCAGCAATCCCCGAGTAAGGTCCGGGGACCTTCTACAGGAGGGGCGGTCTATGCAGTTTCGGTTGGAGACGGACTTTACGCCCTCAGAAGCGCAAGCGGCCGCCATCGAGGCCCTCGTCCGGGGTGTCGAGCAAGGCTATCGGCATCAGGTCTTGCTTGGTGTGACGGGAAGCGGCAAGACGTTCACGATGGCGGCCGTCATCGAACGGCTTCAGAAGCCGACGCTGGTGATCGCGCCCAACAAGACCCTGGCGGCCCAGCTCTATCAGGAGTTTCGAAACTTTTTCCCCCATAATGCCATCGAATACTTCGTTAGTTATTACGACTATTATCAGCCCGAGGCCTATATCCCGGCGACGGACACCTACATCGAAAAAGAGGTCCTCATCAACGAGGAGATCGACCGCTTACGGCTGTCAGCGACTCGGTCGCTGTTCGAGCGTCCGGACGTCCTTATCGTTGCCAGCGTATCGTGCATCTACGGCCTTGGGTCGCCCGAGACTTTCTATGGCCTCCACCTCTACCTGGAGGTCGGCCAGAATTGGACAGTCACGGACCTCCTATACCGTCTTGTCGAGCTTCAGTACGAGCGTGTCCAGGGCCTCCTCCGGCGGGGGAGCTTCCGGGTCATCGGCGACCGCATCGAGCTGTTCCCGACCTTTGAGGAATGGGCCATCCGGGTCGTCCTGGAGGACGACGTCCTGACCGAGATGGTCGCCTTTGACCCCTTAACGGGCCAGCGCTTGGAGCGCCTCTCACGGAAGCTTATCTTCCCCCGGACTCACTACGTCACGACCCGGCCCCGCCTGCTGGAGGCGGTCGAGTCGATCCGAGCCGAGTTGGAGGCCCGGATGCGGGAACTCGAGGCCCAGGGACGTCATCTGGAGGCCCAGCGGCTATATCAGCGGACGAATTACGATATCGAGCTCCTGCTGACGACGGGCTACTGCCGGGGCATCGAGAATTACTCCCGGCATCTTGACGGCCGACCGCCCGGTGAACCTCCGGCAACGCTCTTGGACTACTTTCCTGAAGACTTTTTGACGATCATCGACGAGAGCCACATTACGATCCCCCAACTGCGGGGCATGTACGAGGGCGACCGGTCCCGCAAGCAGACGCTTGTCGAGTACGGCTTCCGCCTGCCGTCAGCCCTCGACAACCGGCCCCTTAACTTTAAGGAGTTCGAGGCCCGGGTCCGCTGGGTCCTCTACGTGTCGGCAACGCCGGGGCCCTATGAAATAGAGAAGTCGGGCGGTCGGGTCATCGAACAGCTCATCCGCCCGACGGGCCTGATGGACCCCGTCATCGAGGTCCGCCCGACTCGCGGTCAGATGGAGGACCTCCTGGGAGAGATCCGCCGGCGGGTCGAGCGAAACGATCGGGTCCTGGTCGCCACGCTGACGAAACGGATGGCCGAGGACCTCACGCAGTTCCTGCAGGAGCAAGGCATCCGGGCTCGGTACCTCCATGCCGACATCGACACCCTCGACCGGGTCGCCATCCTGCGGGACTTGCGGGTGGGCGTCTTTGACGTCCTCGTGGGGGTGAACCTCTTACGGGAGGGCCTGGACTTGCCGGAAGTCAGCCTCGTTGCCATTCTGGATGCCGACAAGGAGGGCTTCCTGCGGTCGCCGACGGCCCTTATTCAGATGAGTGGCCGGGCGGCTCGCAATATTCGTGGAACTGTCCTCCTGTATGCCGACCGGGTGACACCGGCCATCCGGCAGACGATCGAGGAGACCCAGCGTCGCCGTCGTATCCAGGAGGCATACAACCGACGGCACGGGATCACACCGCGTACGGTCCAAAAGCGTATTCATGAGCTTATCGGGAGCCCCTTCGAGCGGGACTACCTGGACCTGACACGGGCGCCGACGGCTGAGACGCCGACTTCTCGCGAGGCCCTGGAGACGCAAATCGAGACCCTGGAGCGGCAGATGTGGGAGGCCGCCGAACGGCTCGACTTCGAGACGGCCGCCCGCCTGCGGGACGAGGTCCGTCGTCTCCGCCAGCGCTTGGTCACAGATGGCCTGACTTAATCCGGCGTGAGGTCGTTGAATAGTCCCCATATCCGGAACCTGGCACTTGAATGAGTGCATGAAGGTCGTCATCGACTACCGACCCGCATTGCGGAACCCGACGGGCGTCGGGCTGTACACCCGTTGGCTGATCCAGCACATGGTCGAGACCCATCCCGACGTTCAGTGGTACGTGTTCTCCAGCTCTTGGTCTGACCGGCTGGGTCTGTCCCCCTGGGCCGACGTTCCCCACGTACGGACTGTCGACCGACGGTGGCCCGTCCGGATCCTCAACTACGTATGGCCCCGATGGGGATGGCCTCACATCGAGAGCCTGATCGGGGCTTCGGTGGATATCGCCCACTCGCCTTACCCCTTGGCTTTGCCGACTCGAACGGCTCGAACCATCATCACGGTCCACGATTTATGGTTTCTCCGACCTGACGCTGGCACAGAAGCAGAGATCGCTCGAGATTACCCTCGCTTTTTCCCTACAGCTTGTCGCTGGGCTTGCCGAATCCTGACGGTCTCGGAGACCACGGCCCGTCAGTTGGAAGACCTGTACCCGGCCGTCCGGGACCGCATTCGGGTCACGCCCTTAGGGGTGCCGCCCGAGTTTCTGGTGCCGCCCTCGCCCGACTCAGCGGCCGAGGTCCGTCGAGCTTACGGCTTACCTGAAGGGTACGTCCTCTTCGTCGGCGCCCTGAATCGTCGGAAAAATCCGGGCTTGGCCTTCGAGGCCGTACGGATCCTGCAATCGAAGGGCTGGGTCGGGCCGTGGGTCGTCGTCGGCCAGGGTCCCCTGGAGGCGGACCTACGGGAACGTCAGCACCGGTCCGGGGTGGTCGTCCACTTTATCGGGTACGTGCCCCGGCAGCAGCTACCGGCTATTTATGGGGGAGCGGCTCTCCTGCTGATGACTTCCCACGACGAGGGCTTCGGAATCCCCCTCTTGGAAGCCATGGCCAGCGGTGTGCCGGTCGTAGCCCTCCGACGAGGCGCCGTCCCTGAGGTCGTCGGCGACGCGGCCGTCCTGGTGGACGAGGCCGATGCCGAAGCCATTGCGGCAGCCTGTGAGCGGGTCTTGGCTGATTCGGCTCTCCGGACGGACCTGATTCAACGGGGCCGTGTCCGAGCCCAACATTTTCGGTGGTCTGAGACAGCCCGCCGGACTTATGAGGTCTATCGGGAAGTCGTGGAGGCAGGGCCTTGCGCCGCCGGCATTCGTGGATACCCGCCGACTTACAGTCGAAACGCCTGACGGGTCCGTCGGGTCACTCGACGCTGGCGGACGTCCCGGGACGGCTTTATGTGGGTTGGGGCGTCTTCGCTTTCTTGTGGCCCGAGACCGTCGAGAGGCTCGAGGCTACTCGAAGTCGGATGGCGGCGGCGGACCGTCTGATCGTAGCCGTCCTGACGGGGGAAGCCCTTCGAAAGGACTTAGGCCTCTTGGACCTATGGGTGCCCCTTGAACAACGAGTGGTCTTAGCTGCCGGCCTGCGGACCGTCGACTATGTCCTTGTGTGGCGGAAGTTGGACCCCAGTCGGTGGGCTCAGAGGTGGCGACTCCGGCGAGTGGACTGGCTGGGTCTATTAGAGCCCCTCGGGCTGGACGATAGATGAGGGCCAGATGGGCAGAAGGGAAATATGGAGTCGGGGCTACCCTTATTCACGCCGTCGGAGCGGTTTCTTACGACAGCTCCCTAAATGGAACTTCAGGGTGGCCTCGAAAGAGTCATGGGCGTCCATCGGCTTGGTCGTGACCGATGCCGCTGGCATCCGAGGATTCGGGGGCGCCGCTCAAGGGGCCAGAGACACGCATTCCTGGACTCTGCCTGCCCGTCGGCTCACCCGATGCACGTCATTGCGTGGACCTGATATCCCGGGGTAGAATAAAGAGTTCTTCCAGGCGAGCCGGCTTGTATGGCGGTCGGACCTTTGCTTCGGCAGGCCCGTCAGGTAAGGAACCTTTCCCAGCGAGAGGTAGCGGAAAGACTCCGGATTCCGGTCGCTTACATCCAGGCGATGGAGGAGGAGCGTTGGGAGGCCTTGCCGAGCGGCCACTACCGACGGGCCTTTGTACGCTTATACGCTGACTGGCTGGGCATTGCCCTGACGCCCGAACTACTGACGAATCTATCGGATCGTCCCCCCGAAACTCGGCGACCCCCGGTACACGAGCGACCCCCGGAACGGTCCCTCCCGCGATTTTGGTGGGCTGGTATCGCCGTCTTCGCCGCCGCCGTATCCGGGGTATGGTGGCATATTCAGCGACCGACTGGGAACTCCAGCCCCTTCGGGGACGTTCGGACAACGCCCGTCGCGGAGCCCACCTCGGCGGTATCCCGGTCGCCCTCCGGGAATAGGGGTATGGAGGCCTCTCTGATGCCGATCCGGCTTCGCGTCGTGGCGGAAGAGAACTGCTGGCTGGAAGTCTATGCCGACGGGCGTCGGGTCTTTCTGGGAACCCTGCGGGCCGGCGAGTCCTATCGGGTCGAGGCGACGACCCAGGTCCGCCTGGCGACGGTCGGGAATGCGGGGGCCGTACGGGTCTTCTTCAATGACCGACCGGTCCCGCCCCTGGGCAGGCCCGGTGAGACTCGGCACGACGTGATTTTTGACACGAGCCGGTTCCCGTCCGGGGGTGCCCCTTCCCCCGAATAGGAAATGATGTATAATGATTGAGTCCGTGGGCAGGCCGGTAGAAGGCAGATAGGTAGAGGGACCCCCCGGGGCTGGCCCTTCTATCCAGCGGCCCGTCCCGGAGGTTGGCCCGTAACTCCCTCGGGCAACCCCACGGTTGTCCCCATCTGCCTGTCCGCTCAAAATACCCGCGGCACCGAGGCACATGGGATGGCCGACAAGCATGTCGTCACCCGCCAGGTCTTAGGAGGTCAAGCGCCGGTCGCCATTCAGGAATTCGCCGCCCGGGGCCTGCTCCCCCTGCCTCGGGCCGAATTTCTCGACGTCTGGGTATACCTGGCCGCTCACGGCGGCACCCCAGAGGTGCGGGACCTTGCCCGGCAGTCCCTGGAACAGCTTTCGACCGAAGAGTTGGTGGAGCTGGCGGCTCACCCGCATTTGGAGGACTCGACCTTCGAGTACCTGGTCCAGCGGCACAGTCGAGATGCGGCCGTCGCTGCCCGTCTGGCTCGGAATCCTGGGATTCCCGACGCGGCTCTCGTGCACCTGGCGGAACAGGCCGGAGCTGACGTCCTGGAGCTCATCGTGGTCAATCAGGTCCGTCTTCTTCAGACGCCAGATTTACTGCCAGCCCTCCGTCGGAATCCCAACCTAACGTCGGTCCAGCAGAGACGTCTCCGGGAGTTCGAGGAGGAGTTCGTCCACAAGGAAGTCCGCTACGAGTTAAAGGTCCCCGCGCGGGAGGCCCCGTCGCCCATGCCGACCCCCTCACCGGTCGTCCCGGTCGGTCCGTCGGCCCCATCACCGGCGCCGGTCCCTCCATCCCTCGTCTCGACGGGTCCGTCGGCGCCCGCACCTACTCCGGAAGCCTCGGCCGCCGTCCTCACGGCACCGAGGCCCGTCCCTTCCGTCGAGGTCGCCGAGACGATGGAGACACCGCCGGAAGTCCTGGCTGTCGAAGCCGAGACTCAGGGCGACCCCCAGCGGCTCCTGGACCGGATCATGCGGATGACGATCCCGGAACGGATCATGCTGGCCCTCCTGGGTCATCGGGAGGCCCGGATGTTCCTGATCCGGGACCCCAACCGCATCGTCCAGGAAGCCGTCATGAAGAGTCCCCGGCTGTCGGAGTCGGAGGCCGAAACTTACGCGGCTATGCGTCATCTGGAACCGGACGTCTTACGCATCCTGGCCGACCGTCGGGAGTTCCATAAGAACCGGACGTTCCTCTATCGGATCGTCACGAATCCAAAGACGCCCATCCCGATCGCCACCCGCTTGATGGCTCAGCTCTCAGTCATGCAACTCCGAGACATTACCCGGAGCCGGGACGTCCCGATGGCCGTCCGGAATATGGCCAAAGAACGTCTGGCCCACATCCTGGGCCTCGGCAAGGGGTAAGCCGCGCGATGTTCCGATGGCGATTTTACGGAGCTACTGACGTCGGCCGGAAACGTTCCAAGAACGAAGACGCCTGGGGCTGTGACGACAGCCTGGGGGTGTTTGTCGTGGCCGATGGGATGGGCGGCCATGCGGCCGGAGAACAGGCCTCCCAAATCGCTGTCCGAGAGGTCCTGACATTTATCCAGGCGGCCCAGGCAGACCCGGACGCCACGTGGCCGGGCTTCACGGCGGACACGGACGAGTGGAAGGAGCATGTCCTTCGATGGGCTCTCTTAAAGGCCCACCAGCGGATTCTGGAGACGGCGGGCACGCATGCCGAGTGGCAGGGCATGGCGACGACGGTCGTCGTCGTTCAGCTCGACCCCGAGAGACGGCAGGCCTTCATCGCCCACGTCGGCGACAGCCGGGTATACCTTATCCGAAAGGGTAAGATCATCCAGCTCACGCAGGACCACTCGTGGGTCAACGAGCAGATCAAGGTCGGCGTCATCACGGCTGAAGAGGCCCGGGTCCACCCGTTTCGGAACGTCGTCACCCGGGCCTTGGGCGGGCCACAAGACCCCCTCGTGGACCTCGACGAGGAGCCCTTAGAGACGGACGACATCCTGCTCCTTTGTACGGACGGCCTGAGTGGAGTCGTGAGCGACGAAGACATCCTGGCGATCGTGACTCGGTACGGGACGGACTTAGAGAGCGCCGCCCAGGAGCTGATCCAACAGGCGAACGCTAACGGTGGACCGGACAACATCACGGTCGTCCTGGTCCACATCGTGGCAGATGCCCATTAGGCAATACGGCCGTAAAGCCGTAAGGCAGCGAAGGTGAAGAAACAGCGTCGGATAGTCTTGGCGTACTGTCCCATTTAGGAGCGTTATGGCCGATAAGACCCAAGCGCCAATTCCGGAGCGTATCGGGAAATACGTCATCAAGCGCCTGCTCGGAAAGGGCGGCATGGGCCGGGTTTATCAGGCCTACGACCCTTTCATCGGCCGCGACGTCGCCCTGAAAGTCATGCTCCCAGACCTGGCCGAGGACCCGGTCTTGAAGGAACGGTTCGTCCGGGAAGCCCAGTCGGCCGGTCGCCTCCGGCATCCCAACATCGTGACGATCTATGACCTGGGCGAAGACGATGGTGTCCCTTACATCGCCATGGAGTACTTGGAGGGCCGAGACCTAGACGAGATGATTCGCACTCGGCTCCCTCTGGCGGTCGACGAAAAGTTGGGCATCATACGCCAGGCTTGCGAGGCCCTCGGCTACGCCCACGCCCAGGGCGTCGTCCACCGAGACATCAAGCCGTCGAATATCCGGATCTTGGACGACCACGTCGTCAAGATCATGGACTTCGGGATTGCTAGGATGGGGGCGACCCACTTCACTCAGACGGGCATTATCATGGGGACTCCCCACTACATGGCCCCCGAACAAGTCCGTGGGGAACGGGAGAAGATCGATGGCCGGACAGACATCTTTGCCCTGGGGGTCGTCCTCTATGAATTCCTCACCTACCGCCGACCCTTTGAAGGCGAACACTACACGACCGTCTTCTACAAGATCGTCCACGAGCCCCCTGCCCCCTTGCCTACGGACGTCGATATCCCCTACCTCGAGGACATCCGGGCCGTCCTTGAGAAGGCCCTGGCTAAGAACGTCGAAGAACGCTATCCGTCGGCCTACGATATGGGCCGCGACCTGCAGGCCATTATTCGGAAGTTCCAGGACGAAAAGACGACGATCGTGACCCAGAGTCGGCCGGCTGAGGAGCCTCGGACGGTCCTGGT
>JANXAA010000063.1 GCA_025061865.1 Acidobacteriota bacterium
GGCGACGGCGACCCCGATGGAGTCAAGGATACGCCGCTTGACCTCATGGACGGTCTCGGACGGCAGAGCCGCCCATGCGACGGTGTGCGTATACTCCGCCAGAAGTCGACTGTAACGGTCTGACATGATCCCCTCCCAGTGGGGTGCAAGATACAAGATGCAGGATGCAGGATGCAAGAAGGAACCTGGTATTGGGCGTTGGAGACAAGAGACCCCAGACCTATCCGGGGAGATCGGATCGTCCCGCGTCGGGACGAGACATTTCGATGACTCTGGCAGGTCCGGAGCCTATGGTCTGGGGGCCATAGTCTGTGGTCTTGAGACCGCCGGCGATATAAAATGACAGGACCACCCGGGAGCCGAAGCGCCCCGGAGTCGGAGGTGCCCCTATGTCTTCTCGCCCCCCTGCCTCGCGTCGCCCGAAGGTCACCCTTCGGACCCTCCAACGCAAGAAAACCCAAGGCGAACCCATCACGATGTTAACGGCCTACGACTATCCGACGGCCCGGATCGTCGACGAGGCCGGCATCGACGTCATTCTCGTCGGCGACTCGGTCGGCATGGTCGTCCTGGGTTACGAGACGACCCTCCCCGTGACGATGGAGGAGATGCTCCATCACACGAAGGCCGTCGCCCGGGCTCGGCCGTCGGCGATGGTCGTCGCCGATATGCCCCTCGGGAGCTTTCAGGTCGACGACGCCGAGGCCGTCCGGAACGCCTTACGTTTCATCAAGGAGGCCGGCGCCGACGCCGTCAAGATCGAGGGCGGTCAAGAACGGACGACGACGGTCCGCCGGATGGTCCAGGCTCAAGTTCCCGTGATGGGTCACATCGGCTTGACACCGCAGTCGTACCTCCTGATCGGCGGCTTTGTCCGCCCGGGTAAGTCCAAAGACGAGTGGGAACGGCTCCTGGAGGATGCCCTCGCCCTCGAGGCAGCTGGCTGTTTTTCCATCGTCCTCGAGTGTGTGCCGGCCGAGTGGGCCCGGGACATTACCCAGCGGCTCCAGATCCCGACCATCGGCATCGGTTCTGGACCCGATTGTGACGGCCAGGTTTTGGTATTTCACGACCTTGTGGGTTTGACACCCTTTCCGCCGCCTTTCGCCCCACGACTTCTGAACGCCTACGAGCTATTTCGCCAGACTGTCGAAGAGTTTCGGACCCGCGTCGAGCAAAGAAACCTGTGCCCCGCGCCGACGACCGGAGGCTGAGCCATGGAGATCGTACGGCGTATCCTCCGTATGAAGGAGATCGTCCGGGGCTGGCACCGGCAGGGCCGGACGATCGGATTCGTCCCGACGATGGGCTACCTCCATGAGGGCCACCTGAGCCTTATCCGAGAGTCCAAGCGGATGACTGATCACACGGTCGTCAGCATTTTCGTGAATCCCCTCCAGTTCGGACCTCGCGAAGACTACGACCGCTATCCTCGGGACCTCGACCGAGACGTCGAAATCCTGAGCCGGGAGAGCGTGGACGTCCTCTTCTATCCCTCGGTGGAAGACATGTATCCACCCGGCTACCGCACATACATAGACGTCGAGGGCCTGAGTCAGAAATGGGAAGGCGCGTCCCGCCCCGGTCACTTTCGTGGGGTGGCGACCGTCGTGTGTAAGCTCTTCCACATCGTTCAGCCCGACTTCGCATTTTTTGGTCAGAAGGACGCCCAGCAGTTCGTCATCCTCCGGCGGATGGTCCAGGACCTGAACATGGACGTGGAGCTCATCCAGCTCCCCATCGTCCGGGAAAGTGACGGCCTGGCGATGAGTTCCCGGAACGTGTACCTCTCGCCCGAAGAGCGGACCGTCGCCCCACGGCTATACCAGGCCCTCCAGGTCGGTCGGCGCCTCGTCCAGGAAGAAGGCGAGCGGGATGCCGAGAAGATCGTCGAAGCCGTCCGGTCGTTCCTAGCCCAGGAGCCTCGAATTCGCATCGACTACGTGGCTCTCGTCGACTTGGAGGACCTTGAGCCCATCGAGACCGTCCGGGGGCCAGCCTTGCTGGCGGCGGCCATCTACTTGGGGCCGACACGGCTGATCGATAACGTAACCCTGAACACGAAATGACGCAGGATGCAAGCCGGAAAGAAGACCACAGACCACAGACTACTGACTCCAGACCTGATAGAGGGGTTGGGCTACGTTTGTCTCGAGGCTATGGCTCTGTCAACCTAAATTTTGGGCGTGAGGCCTTGGGTGTTGGAAATCGGTAGGAGGACCTGAGCTGAGATCAGGTTTTTCCCTGACCCCCGACCCCTGACCTTGGACAGCCCAACCCCAAAGATTCAGCTGGACAAAGCACTAAGCGGTGCGGTCACTGAAATGGGTCTAAGACCGTGGTCTATGGCCCTTCCCCGGGGGCTGGCACCTGGGACCCGAGACCTCCTTCGACTATGAGGCCACCGCCATGTATGTATGCGTCTTACGGGCGAAACTCCATAATCTGCGTGTCACTGGAACACGTCTGGACTACGTGGGAAGTCTCTCTGTCGACGCAGCCCTCTTAGAGGCGGCCGGCCTGTTCCCCTACGAACAGGTCCAGGTCTACAATGTAAATACAGGAGCTCGCTTCGAGACGTACTTGATCCCCGCACCCGCGGGTTCTCGCACGGCCGAGGTCAACGGGGCCGCCGCCCGACTGGCCGAGGTCGGGGACCGGCTGATCGTGGCGGCCTACACATGGGCCCCACCGGACACAGCGCGGCACGTGCAGCCCCGGATCCTCATCCTGGACGAGACCAACGAGGTCCTTGAACGTATCGGTGGGTAAGGCCCTCGGCGCGCAGTATCAAGATGCAGGGCGACCCGGTCCTGTCTCCAGATTCACCTGTATCCTCCAGCCGTAAATTCCATCCGTAAATTTTGTGTAAATACCTATATAGATAAGTATCCATACGGCATATCGGCTTGGGGACCAGTTCCTGGAAGGAGGGGGAGGGCGCATGCAGGAGATGGAGTTTGGGTCGGCTGAGATTCGGCTAGAGAGCGTGCCCCACGTGCGGATCCGGCCGGTCGTGTCGCCGGAGTACACGCACTACCGGTTGGTCGTCCGGGCGTACGGGCGTCGTGATCCGCGGTGGCTACGGGAGCGGAAGCTGCTTTTGACCTGCGGGGACTCGATGGGTTTTCCGTACGTGCGGTGGTGGCAGGAGGATGAGGATGAGGTGCGGACGCTGGAGACGGGGGGCCAGATGATGCTGCGGACGTTCATCGAGCGGGCGGGGGCGCGGCGGCGGGCGGAGGGGGCGGGGGTACCGGTCGTGGCGCCTTTGGTGGTGGTGGTTTTATTTCGGACGTTAGCGGAGGCGCTGGTGCGGTTGCATGGGGCGGGGCTGTGCTACCGGGCGTTGACGGACGAGACGGTGTGGGTCGATGGGGCGGGGCTGCGGTTTTTGACGACGGCGTGCGTGGGGGGTGGTGGGGGGGGCGGGGGGGGAGGCCAGCGTGACGCGGCTGTACCGGTTGGAGACGACGGCGCCGTTGGGGGCGACGACGGCGCCGGAGCGGTGGGAGGGGCGGACGTTACCGGCGGGGGACATTTACGGGGTGGGGGCGTTGATGTGGCAGGCCTTGACGGGGCGGCCGTGGACGGGTCGGTCGGGGGTGGGTGGGGAGCTGACGCCGGGGCATTGGGGGCGGTATCCCGGGGGTAGGGGTCTGGGGGCGGTCTTGGAGGCCTGTCTGGCGGGGGCGCCGGAGGGCCGGCCGAGTGCGGGGGTGCTGGCGGAGATGCTGTTTCAGGTGGAGTACGCCGAGGCGGGGCGGGCGAGTCGGTCGGACGTGGACCTGGTGGTGGGCCTGCTGTTGGAGGGGGCGCCGGGGTTGGGGGCGCGGGGTGCGAGGCAACAGCAGGCCTGGCGGCGGCTGTATGGGTATACGTTGGAGGGGCCGGGGCAAGCCGTCGAGGCGGGGGTGCGGTTGGAGGGGCCCGGGGCCGCGGGGGTGCAGCGCCCGATTCGGGGCTGGGGGCGGCGGCTGGCGGCGGCCTGGCGGGTTTTGCGGACGGGCCGGTTGTGAGGGGCAGGGGTTGCCGCCTGTGGGGGGTGAGGTGGTGCGCCGGGGGCGTTTGCAGGGAGGCGCATGGGAGGGGTGGAGACGCCCGTAGGGGACGGCGGGCTGGGGGCATCGGGGTCTCGGACGGTGCGGCATTTAAAAACGATGGGTTTTAAATGAACGGACATGCGTGGAGGTGGGCGATGCGAGGGGACTGGAGGGACCGAGTCCTGGGGGTCCTGGCCCTGGGCCTGCTGGTGGTGACGGCGGCCTGCCGGCGGGGCGGCGAGGCGCCGGGGTCGGCGACGGGGCCGACCGAGCCGGCGGTCGTGACGTTGCGCTTTCGGTTGGTGTCGGCCCAGACGTTTCAGCCGGTAGCGGGGGCGCGGGTCGTCGTCCGGGAGACGGACCCGCGGGACCCCCGGCCGGGGGTCGGGGCGGTGTTAGCCGAGGCGGTGTCGGACGCCGGCGGCGAGGTGACGCTGACGTATCGGGACGGGGCGACGCCCCGGGGGAACCGGCCGTCGCTGGACATCGAGGCGGGGCCGCGGTTTTTGCCCCGGCAGGTGTATGTCGACGACACAGCCGAGGAGCCGGCGCCGGAGGTGCGGACGCTGTGGGAGCTGCGGCCGGAGATGGGGGCGGACTTCTGCACGACGGTGTATTTCAACTACAACTGTCGGTTTTGCGAGGGTAACGTTTGTAGGCCCCTGAACCGGCCGCCGAAGGACCTGCACGTCATCGTGCATCCGGACTTTCAGCCGTACATGGGGTATATCGAGGAGGGGGCCCGGCGGGTCGAGCGGATGCTGGGGGACCGCTGGCGGTGGCGGTTTGTGCCGGGCGTGTGGGCGCCGGTGCCGGAGTGGCCGGCGGAGGTGCCGCCGGACGGGCTCCTGGTCCGGGTGCAGCCCTTTAGCGCGAACCGGAACTGTCCGAGTGGCAGTGCGACGGGTTCGGTGGCGAGTCGGGTGTATGACGTTCGGATTTGCGACCCGGCGATCCGGCGATTGAGTACGATTGCGCACGAATTTGGGCATGTGGCGGGTTTAGGGCATTTGACGCCGGGGGTGCGGGGCGTGATGTGCGGTCGGGGCGAGGACTGCGTGGGTCCGGACGAGGACTTTACGGCGGTCGAGCGGTGGATGGCGGCGCCCCGGCGGTTTCGCCGGCCGGAGAACCGGGCGCCGGATAACGGGTTGGTGCCGTGGCTGTATTGAAGGCAAGGAGGAAGGCGATGAGGTGGGGGTTTGTGGGGATATGGGTCGTGTGGGGCTGGGGCCTGGCCGGTGGGGCGTGGGGGCAGTGCCAGCTCAGCGACCGTCAGACGACGCCGGACGGGCGATGGGAGGACGTGACGGTCACGTGTAGCTTCACGCACAGGGCGGGGCCGATTCCGGTCGGGTGTTGTGACGGGCCCTGCAATATCGACATCAATCTGGAGTACGTGTGCCGGGAGGAGGCGCTGGAGGCTTGGTTGGAGTATCGGCCGGAGGATGGGGCCTGGGCGTCGATGGGGGCGCCCCTGGAGCGGCGGGTGATTCGGAACGACTGTGGGCCCTGCTGTGACGGGGGTCGGAGTGGCAGGTGTGGGCACCTTCGGGGCGAGTGGGATTTTACGGGGGCCCGGACGGTGCGGCTGCCGTGTGATGAGCGGCGGTACCATTTCAGGTTATGGGTGCGGTATCGGTCGGCCGAGGGAGATGAATGGACGATGGTGGAGTGGACGCGTGAGCATCAGACGTGCAAGCCGCCTCCGGCGGGGTGTGTGACGACGGGTCCCCATGCGGGGGACGGCTGTTGCGACCCGGCGGAGAATGCGGACCCGGGGACGGGCAACAACTTGAATCCCCGGTGCATCGCCCTGTTTGGGGGCGGGGGGGCCGCCGGGCGGCATCGGGTGTGTTGTCGGCCGGCCTCGCGGTGGCCGCCGGGGGGCGACCCGGGGCATCCGGTGGAGGGGCATGCGCCGTGGGGATGGACGCTGCCGGGGTGGTGCGACCGGTGTGGGGGCGGGACGGGGTGTCAGGGGCCGGGGGACTGTGGGGCGGGGCAGGTGTGTTGCGACGGGGTGTGTCAGGAGGGGGACACGTGTGAAGCGCCGTCGGCATTGTACGTGGTCATCGCCGTTTACGGTTCGGCGGGACACCGGGCGGAGGCGCGCCATCGGGGGGTCAACGTGCGGGTTCCGATGAGTTTTCGGGTGTGGGACCCGGCGGCGGGGCGGTACGTCTGGGAGCGGCGGGGCGACGGGCCGGAGGCGCCGCCCCAGAAGCCGTGTCGGAACCGGGCGGGGAAGGTTTTGGATGAGGAGCTGGCGTGCTGGTCGCGGCCGTGGCTGGTGCCGGACTATGGGGAGAACCCCCGGGGGATTGTGCGGACGCATCGGATTCGGCTGTCGGGGCCGCGGACGGTCATCGTGCAGCCCGAGTGCGGGGTCGAGTTCAATGCGGTGCTGAATCCGGCCAAGCTGGCGGAGCGGTTTGCGGGTCCGGTCATCACGTTTGACCCGGGGTGGGGCCTGCGGGTGGACATGGGTGGGGGTTCCAGATGTCCGGTGCGGCAGGACGTGTGTGGGGACGGGCGGCCGTGCGGGGTGTGTCCGGATGGGCGGGCGCCGGAGCTGGACGGGTCGTGCCTGGGCGGGGGCGAGCCGCGGGGGCGGGCGTGTCCGGTCGACGGTTCGAGGTGCGAGGCGGCGTGTGTGTATGCCATCGACCTGACGGACGTGTACGAGCGGCGGGAGACGCCGAGCTGGTGTTTCGAGATGTCTCGGCCGGTGGGGCCGTTTCGGAAGTACGACCGGGCGTGCGAGGGGGTGGCGGTGCGGCCGTGTCCGTCGACGGTGGGGAATGCGTATGACGACTGGCGGGTGTCGAGTCCCTGGTGCTGGGAGCAGACGAAGCCGAAGCCGCCGGACATTGGGCAGCCGGCGAGCTTTGGGGAGCCGCCGAACTGCACGGTGGAGGTTTTGGACGGCTGTTGGGACGCGGCGGTCCTGAAGGCGCCCTGTGGGGCGGCCTCGAAGGGGTCGAGACCCCAGACTCGGCCGAAGCGGCCGTGACCTGTCGATATAGGGGTAGGGGAAGGTGGACCGAGCGGATTGGGGTCGAGGGGCCCGTAGTGGGCCGGAGGCCGGTCCCCAGGCTGGAAACGGGGGTAGCCATGGAGTGGAGGGCGTTTTTCCATGTGGGGCGGCCGGGGGGGCTGAGGGGCGACCCGAGGTCCTCGTGAACCGGGGGACCGGCCTCATCGTGGATATGAAGGTTCGGACCCGGGGGCGCTGGACGTCGAGTAGCGGGCCGGGCACGGAGGTTTGCATAGAATGGATGGCGTTTTTGGTTTGGGGGTAAGACTCTGGGCAGCGTTCCGGGCGTGGCGGAACGGACGGGATAGGAAGGCCGCCGTTGAGGCCATCTGGGAGGACGTCCGGGTGGTCCGAGAGGGGGCTCGGGCGGCCGAGTGGCGGTCCGAGGCTCTCATGGACCAGCGGGCCGAGCTTATCGGGGCCGAAGGAGATCAGGGGAGACGCCGCATGAAGAAGGCTTGGGGTCCCAAGCGGGTTGCGGAGGCCGGGACGACCCTTCTGGAGGTCCTGATCGCTTTGGTCGTCCTGGGCTGGGCGCTGGGGACGGCGGCCCTGGCCCTGGGAGCCTGGCAGGGTCAGTACCGGCGGGCCGTGGCAGCCTGGCGGTGTCGGGAGGTGCTGGGGGCCGTGCGGGTCCAGGCGTCTGTCGGCCAGGTCGCCTGCGGACGACCGGCCTGGGAGATTCAGGGGGGCGCCTGTCGGGCATGGGTCGAGCCAGCGGTCGACTGCCGGAGCGTCGCCGTGCAGCTCCAGGTCGCCGGGCTAGGACCGCACAGGACATACGAGGTCGTCATTCCCATAGAGGGCCTGCGATGAGGGCAAAGGGCAGAGGGCAAAGGGCAAGGGGCAAAGAGGACCCCAAACGACACATCAGAGACCCGGGTCCGGGGTCTGTCGGCCGAGGTCCTTCCCTATGGCCTATGCGCGTTGCCCCGCGGGGGGCGACGCTGCTGGAGGTCCTGGTGGCGGCGGGCCTGGCGTCCGGGGTCCTGCTCATCGCCGGGACGCTGTATGTGGCGGTACTCTCGACGGAGCGGACGACCCGGGAACTGGTGGGTTCAACGCCTGGGGTGGGTCTCTCGGATGTCCTGCAGGACCTTTTGTCTTGCAGGGGCACGCCCGTCCTAAGGGCCTCGAGCGGCGAGTCGGAGGGTGGGCCCGTCTTCCGATGGTGGCGGCAGGCCGTCTGCGTGCGGGCCTACGTCCTGGACGTTCAGTCGGCCGGAGCCGGGGCCTACGTCCTGCGGTTCCGGTCGGCGGCCGACGTCGGGAGCCTACGGATGCTTTGGTCGCTGGCGGAGGCGCTGGCTGGGCCGGAGGGGCCGGAGGGGTGGGTGCAGGTCCGGACGGTCGACGGGTGCGTCTGCCGGGCCGACTTTGGGACACCGACCGCCACCCCGGTGGATCTGGTCGTCCAGCCGTGCGAGGCCTGCGTACCGACGCCCGGTCCCGTGGAGGCGACGCCGACGGCGCCGGACCGCCCGGAGGTATGGGCCCAGGTCGTCGTCGTACCACCGGGGGGCCGGCGCCCGGCGGGCGCGCCGCCGGAGGTATCGCCCCAGGGGCTGTCGCTGATCTTCCTGGCGGGTGTCGGGGGGCGGTCGGCGGAGGCGTTTCCCCGAAGTGGCGTGCGGTGGCTCTCCCCGTACATTCACTTGCCGAGTCCGACGGTGGACGCGGCCATCACGCGGACGGCCTGGGGTTCGCCGTACCGGACGGGCGAGGTCGGGGCATCGGACGTGCTGATGGAGGACCTCGACGGGGACGGCGACGGGGAGCTCGAGCTGGACGAGGCGCCGGCTCGGCGGCTGGTACCGGCCTCGGCCGTCGAGGGGTGGACGCTGTGGACGACGGGCTTTGGGCGGCTTCGCAGGTCGGTGCCCGTGCGGTGCGGTCCGCTGACGATCCCCGTCGGGGACACTCGGGCATGCCGGTCTGACGCCTTTGGGCCCTTGTAAGGGAGGAACGAACCGCGAAGGGCACATCGCTATGCGACTGGGTACGAATAGGCTTTTGGAGCGGTCTG
>JANXAA010000064.1 GCA_025061865.1 Acidobacteriota bacterium
CTGAAACGTCTCCTCGGGTTCCAAGGCCGCCTCGTCGAGTTCAGCCCCGACGCCGTTGACCTGAAGGAGACGCCAGAGGTCGATGAGGAGGCCGTCACTGATATCGATGGCGGCAGCGGCATGACGAGCCACCCACTGGCGCCATCGGAGGGGCAGACGGGGGCGTATGATGGCTTCGACCGCCCGCTCGACGGCCCGATGAAGGAGGCGAGGCCACTCGTCGGCCACCAGGATTTCTGAAATATGCTCAGCCAACGGTACCGGTCGGCCGTACTGATGCCATTGCTCCAGCAAGGCAACCCCCAGGCCCGCCCATCCGACAGGTCCCGTCAGCCAGACCGAGGCGCCTGGTCGGGCACCCCGTCGGGAGACAGGTGTCCGGGTATAGCCCAGGACCGAAACGACGAGCCCCCATCGGACATCCCGGACGGTGTCCCCCCCGGCGAGGTAGGCACCCATGTCCCGGCCCGCCTGGAGAACACCCCGGTAGAGGGCTTGCAGGGCGGCCCAGTCTCCGTCTGGGGGGACCTGGAGAGCGACCCAAAGATACCGGGGCCGGGCGCCCTGGACCCAGACGTCGCTGACAGCCCGCAGGACAGCCTTGTAACCGACGGCCTCCAGCGAGCACCACGACCGCCGGAAGTGGACGTCTTCAACGAGCTGGTCGACGGAGAAGACACACCATCGGGCACCTTCCCGCCAGACGGTAGCATCTTCCTGCCAAGTCGTCCGGACCGGCTGGGGCGGTGCCCCAGCTTGCGATGCGATCCATTCGACCCATGCCCACTCGTTCATCAACACCACGGCAGTAGGGTGATAGGGTAGTAAGGCACTCAGGTGATTGGAAGGGTGGATGGCGCTGTTACGACTGTGTATCCGAGAGCCGGAGAAACGGAGCACCCGCGCCGCGGGCCTCCCCCGCTCGGATTCTCCGGGCCCCGACCCTCCGGGGCATCGGCGCAAGGGCAACATCGCGACAAAGCAATGGCATGCGACTACACGGCCCTTCGGTTGACTGCCTTCTCATCAGGAACGACCCAAGCCGGGAGGATCAGCCAGAGCATCAAGACCTCGGAATCTCCGAAGTTGTACTCAAACAGGCCGGTCACGCCCAAACTGACCCAGGCGGCCAGCAGGCCAGCGGCCAGAGCCTGCTCGGAGGACATCTCGGCCTGACGATACTGGCTCCGGAGCCATTGGAGTCCGCTACAGTACCATCCCAGCCATATCACCAAGCCTGGCAGGCCCCGCTCGACGGCCATCTGCAGGAGGTTGTCGTGAAAGTGAGCCTGGACCTCCCCTTTGGGCATAGTCGGCAAGCGGTAATTATCATAAATATAAGGCATTTGGTCAGGTCCCGTCCCGAGCCAGGGGTAATCTCGGACGACCCGAAGCCCCATCTCCCAAAGCCAGAGCCGCATCCGATTCGACACTTCCGAGGGACTGAAGAAATGTTCTAGTCGGTAAGATAGGGCCGGCGGGGCCAACCAGAAGACCGCTAGACCTAAGACGCCGCAGGCCAGGACCAAGCGAGTCGCCTTACGCCATCCCCGGAGCGACGCCAGGACGGTCAAACCGGCTAGAGTCCCCAGCCAAGCGCTTCGAGTCAGCGACAAGACCAGGACCGTCCCCGTCAAGACGGCGGCCCCGGCGAGCCACCATCGAAGTCGCTCGAGCCACAAGACGGCCACGACGATAAGGAAGACGACGCTCAGCATCCCGCCGAGGGTCATGTAATGGCTCAGGAGGCCCGTCACGCGCCGCTCGAGGGTCCCATGACCGATCCAGACGTACTGGAATAAACCGACGCCGCTGGTGATGACGCCCCCCAGAGTCAGGGCATACAGCCAGACCCTTCGAAAGGGCGCTCCATAGCGGGTGACCAGTGCCGCCAGCAGGATAGGCGGGACCCAGAACATGAGCTTTCGGAGGTGATGCCAGGCCCGGGTCGGCTCTAACGCCCAGGTCGATGTCACGACGGCCCAGCCGGTTAATAGCAGGTTCCACAAGCCATACGTTTGGGGGAAGGCCCGAAGACCTAAATGAATCCACCGGGGGTTCCCCACCAAGAAGACGATGGCCATTAAAACCAATATCACCTGGGCGACCGTGATAGAGCAGAAGCACCCGAGGACATACGCCAAGGCCAGGTAAGCCCGCAGGTCCCTTCCATCCTTCAGCATAGGCCCATCCCTGCATTAAGTCGAAGGCATCGTGATGTGACGAAAACGGTCGGTCCCGTATAGGGTCGCCCCCAGCATCAGTCGGACAGCCTGAGTGAGAGCCTCGTCGGGCACGGCATCGACCCGCTGACTGGGATGGTGAAGACGGATCTGAAGGTCCGTCCAGGGGGCCCACCGGGTCGGGTCGATGGGTCCCCAGACGACTACGATGGGGCGGTCCAGCAAGGCCGCCAAGTGAGTGATCCCGTTGTCAAAACCGACATAAAGGTCCGTATAGGTTAAGAGCTGGACGACGTCGGTCAGGGGCCAGCGGTCCAAGACCGTCACCCGGTCTAGCGGGAAGGTCCGGGCCTGCGGGGGAAGGTCTTGTTCTGTCGGACCCATGAAGAGACCGAAAGCCAAGTTCGGCCACTGGCGGAGCCATCGGCTTAAGAGGGTCAACGTACGTTCGTAGGGCCACCGCTTATATCGGAACCGGGCCCCAGGGTGGACCAACACGAAGGGTCGACCCTGAAGCCATTCCAGGAGGGACCGCACCCGGGGACGGGGGGGCTGCTGAACGGCTGGGAACACCGGCTTGCGCAAGGACTCCCGGGGGATCGCCCCCACGATGGGATATAGCAAGCGAGCCTGGACCTCGACAGTGTGCAAGGGGCGTCCGATGATCTGGTCATTGACCGTATGGGTGTACACCGAGCGGAATCGAAACCGTTCGAGCCCGACTTTCCCCTTGCTATGCGTCCATAGTGTGATGAAGGCGCTCAAGGTGCCACCGTGAAAGTTGATGACCCAATCATAGGATTCCCGGAGCCAGGTGTCTGTCCGAAAGAGTACCCGCAGGTATCCCCGGGATTCTCGGGAGACGGTCGCCAGGCCGTCGATCGTCGGATAGTCCTCTAAGAGTTCGACGAACTCCGGGTGGACTACATAAGTGACATGGGCATCCGGTTGGATTTGCTTAAAAGCGTCCAGCGCCGGTAGGTTCAGGAGGATATCACCTAACGAACGGAGGCGGACCCATAGAACGCGCATACGAAGACTCTGCCCTTTCTGTATCATATTACCATGATTTAAGCGCTCCTGGAAAATCCAGAATCGACCCCCATAATCGGGCAATTCGGCCGTCGGGCAGGTCGGTAGATGGGCCGACGGGCGGATAGGGAGATAGGGTTCATCTCTGGGGTTATCCCGGAATGCGCGATGTTTTCGTATGCATGGAGGAATCGTCTTGGCAGGGGGGAATAGTCCGCGTCTTTGCATTTTTCCACTCTTATGCACGGAGGAACCCGTCTTTTCAGCCCGACCCCCCAAAATGGAACAGTGACAGGGAGGCCGTCGCGTTGACTTCGTAGACGGTGGGCAGTATGCTGAAGGACGGATAGGTGGGGAAGCAGCGATGGCCCGGTTTCAGTCACCCCCTGAAAATGCCGTTCAAGTCCCCCTGACGAGGCGGCGGGTCGTCCTTCTTTTTATCGGCCAACTCGTGCTCCTGGGAGCTGTCTTCCTGCTGGGCTTCTGGATCGGCCGGGGTCAACGCCACTTGGAGGAACAGCTATCGGTGCCCGTGACGCCACCACCGGTCATTACCGAGCCGGGACCCCCGGTGACGCCCGTCGAGGAGCCCATGCCATCCTCGGCAGGGACGCCTCCGACGGGCGGGACGCCCGCGGTCCCGCCGGCGCCTTCAGCGGGTCCGGCCCCAGCGCCCCCGGCGGGACCGGCCGATGTGTCGTCTTCGAAGCTCCCTCCGGCGCCGCCTTCGGCCGAACCCCCGTCGGCGCCGAGGGGGAAATTTGTCCTTCAAGTCATCGCCCTTCAGGATTCGGCGAAAGCGCACGTCTTCGTTGAGAAGCTGAAAGCCCAGGGGCTCCCGGCCTATATGGAGCCCTCAGCCAAGGGTCTGTATCGTGTTCGGGTCGGGCCCTATGCGACCCGTCGGGAGGCGGAGGATGCGATCTTACGAGTCCTGAAGGTTATCCCTGCGAGCAAACCCGTGGTCCAGAGTACGCCGTGACGCCTGTAAGTGAGTGGCTGATATCGGCGGGACTGCTGACGCCTGTCCAGGCTCAACAACTTCTTCGATCAGCGGAGGGGGCTGACGACCTCACCTTAGCGGCATTGGCCGTCGAGCGAGAATGGATTTCGGCAGGTCAGCTCTTTTATACCCTGAATCATGCACCGATCCCCTCGGAACCCGTCGTCGGCTCGGCCGATGACCTTGCCGCGGTCGAGACGGGCCCCGAGGACGTTGCTCTGCCCTGGGCCCTGATCCCTTGGGGACGACGGGAGGATGCTATCGTCATCGGAAGCTTCCGATGGGTCCCGGCCTCCTTGCGGGCGGCGCTAGCCTGGCTGTCGGACCGACCCGTCCGCTGGGTCCTCCTTCCTGTGGACGCGTGGCGTCCCCGGGGCCGGCAGTACTGGTCGGAATGGGCCCGATTGGAGGCAGCGAACTTTCAGGTAGATGTCTTGCGACCCTGGGTCTTTTCGCCGGGGTCGAGGGAAGACACCTTCTGGTCCTTTCAGCTTCGGGAGAGCATCCGCTACCGGCGGCCCTTCTTTACAGTCTATCAGACGGGCGGTGAAGCGTGGGTCGACTATCACACGCCAGAGCGAGCTGTCCGGGTCCTGGATCCGTCGTTATTCGAGCAAGTCTGGCGTCAGGCCGACATGGGTCAGGCTTGGATGGACCTGGCCTTTTTCCCCAAGCGGTCCGGGCTCTGGTGGGTCGACCTGCACCGCCGACGGCTGGCGTGGTTGTTTCAACTGACCCGCCGGGGAGATCACCGGCTCGGCTGGATGCGCCTGATCGAGCCAGCCCGTTGGCAGCGCACACTTGAAGAAAACGTTCACGGAGGCGACCTCTGGGAGGCCCTTCGCCATTGGGCCTCCCAAGAAGCTGCTGGGGTCTGGCTCCTGGTCGGGCCGGCAGACATGGTCAAGGCGTGGTGGACGGTCCGACTCGTCCAGCAACTGGCTGAGATAACGCCCTTTCCCTGGGTCGGGGTCCATGACCGGTGGGGTCGATGGGACGGCCTGGCGGAAGTCATCCCGACCGAGGCCTTTCCTCGATGGCTGGAGAAGCATAGGGATGAGCCGGTAGGCCTCCTGGCCGAATGGAGTGGCATCCCTCAGATGTTTCAGGCGCTCCTACTGGCCAGCACCCGGAAACCGGTCCTGGTCAGTGTCGCTTATCCGACGCCCCTCCATGCGATTCACCGGTTGTGGCACATGGGCTTTGCGTCGGCCCTTCGGGCCGGTCGTCTTCGGGGCTGGGTGACCGTCGTCACGCCTCGGGTAAACTGCGGATGGTGTGCTGAGCCTTATCGCGTGCCGGCGGCTCGGGCTGTCCCTCAGGTCCCCTCATGGATAGAACTCTCCCCCTCAGGTTTGGGGACTTACTCTCGGGGATGTTCCGTCTGTCAGTTCATGGCTCCTTGGCAGGATGCCGAGGCCCTGTACGAAGTCATGGCCTTTCAACCCGAGGCATGGCGCTCCCTTCACACATTCCAGGACCTGGTCCACGCCCTGCCCCCTGTCTCGAAAACGCCTTTGACCACCCAGGTCCTCGAAGGGTTACAGTCGGGTCGTATCGATGCCCGCTGGGCCCTGGGATTCCTGACGAACATGGCGACTTGGCCACCCGGCGAGTCCGAGCAGACTTAGCGTTACGACCCAACTCACGGTATTGATGGCCCAGCCCCACCGGACCCAGACGGTGAGACCGCCAGGCATCAAAGGAACGCGGTCATCATCCACAGCCGTGTCGGCCCACAGCGGCGTCTTCCACCGAAGTGTTCCGTCGGGATCTAAACGGGCCGAAATCCCTGAGTTAGCCACAAACAACAGGGCCCGTCGAGTTTCGATGACCCGCAGGCGCGTGTGGAGCAGGTGCTGAAAGGCCCCCGAACTCCAACCGAACCAAGCGTCGTTGGTGACCGTGATAAGCAGACGGGCACCGGCTCGAACAAGACGCCGGCTTAGGTCCGGGAAGATGCTTTCGAAGCAGACCTGAACACCCAGGGGTCCCCAGGGGGATTCGATGGGCTTCAGGCGGACGCCCGGCGTGAAGTCCCCGATCCCTTGGACCATTCGGTCGACAAAGAAAAGCACGGAGGCCAGGGGGACGTACTCCCCGAAAGGGACCAAGTGGACTTTATCGTAGAAGTCTACGACCCGGAGCTCGGGGTCGAGCAAGAACACACTGTTATGGACGACCGGTGGACTGCGGCGCGCCCACCGGTCGGCTCCGAGGAGGAGGTAGGCCCGGTTATGGCGCTGGAGGTCTTGCAAAAGGCTCCACCAGACGGTATCCGGCCCGAGGTAAAAGGGGACAGACCCCTCGGGCCACACGACCAATTGGACTTGGCCCGGTTCGTTCAGGTAACTGAGGTCGATCTGTCGTCGGAACCAGTCCAGGGCATGGGAGGCTGTCATCTTGAGGTCCTGGGGGATGCTGGGTTGGATGATGCGAACAGACAGGGTCTCGGTCCGAGCCGCCTGAGCCTGCCAATACCCTCGGGCCCATCGACCGTAAGCCCACGGAAAAAACCATAGCAGCACCGTTAGGAGGATGGCGGATAGCAGATGGCGGATGGCGAATCTTAATCGACTCCCACCCAGCCCCCCAAGCGCCACGCGCCCCACACCATGCGCCATCTGCATGAGGGCCCACCCAGCCAGCAGGAGCCATCCCCCTATAGCGAAGCCTCCCAGGAGGTCGCCCCACTGAACGACCCAGGACCACTCGACTAAGAGGGTTTCGATTTGTCCCCACGGGAAGCCTGTAAGCACCGTCGAACGGACCTGGGAGAGGCCGACCCACAGAAGCGCCCCTGCCCAGGGCCAAGCCCGGATGCCCCAGGGGTATCGACGGAGGCCTACGACGCTCCAGGCCCAAAGGCCCCAGTAAGCGCCCAGGTAAGCATCCAGCAAGAGGATCAAGAGCCATGCGACCGGCCGGGGCATCGTCGAGTACGTAACCACAGTCCCGGGGAGCCATACTAAGACAGGCACGTAGAATAAAGTCCCGGCGGCCCAGCCGACCCACCCGGCTCGGCCCGCCGAATCGATCTGACTGACCCACCGCATCCAAAGCGCCGCTCCCACAACGGCCAAGACGGGCCTCAGCCACGGGGGGGTCTCCTGGAAAAACCCGGCCGCCCACACGACGGCCCCGGCGAAAGGCGCCCACGGGATCTTTCCCTTCCATTCCATGCATTGGCTCCAGAGGATCAGTTATTGATTGAAAGAGAAGGAGAGTGGGGAACCCGGGATATGGGACAGATGCGAGTCAGGGACCACACCGAGACACCTCAATTCGCAATCCCTCAGAGGGTTTTCTCCGAGGTAGATAGGACCCACCAGGTGTACACGATCCGCTGGATACCGGTGAGGTTGGCGAATAGGGCTACGATAAGGAGGGCCTGGGGCATACGGTTCAGGAGTGCCCCGAGGACTAGCAGGGCGATGCGCTCCGAACGTTCGAAAAGCCCGACCTTGCAAGAAGGGATGATGCACTCGGCCCGTGCCCGGGTATAACTGGTCATGACGGAACCGATGATGGCCAGGCCCACGATGAAGAGCATCCAGTGGTCGTGAGACCGACTGTAATACAGCCACAGGGCCGACATGAGGATTAAGTCCGCATAGCGGTCGACGACCGAGTCCAGAAAGGCGCCAAAGGGGCTGACCTGGCCGGTACGACGGGCCAGATGTCCGTCGAAGACATCCAGCAAGTTGGCCACTAGGATCAAGGCGGCGGCCCATCGGAACTGACCCAGATACAGCGTCCCGGCGGCGACCAGGTTGAGGATCAGACCCGTCAGCGTCAGGACATTCGGTCGAATCCCTAAGCGGGCTAAACCGCGGACGATAAGGTCCAAGGGCTTTTCAAGGACGTGACCGATCAGACCCGTGATGCCGGAGATCATACGTCATCCCCCGGGGTAAGGAATCTCGTCATGCCGATTCTATGTCAGAGTCGCTCCCTTTGCGAGAGGGCCGGGGCCGGCCCGACCGATTGCCAAGCGAACGGAAGGCTGGATATCATGGTGTTCGGAGTCCGGCAGTCCGGCAATTCATCAGGTCGGGAATTCGGCGACAGGGTCAGGAGGCCAAGCCGGTAAAAAGCTCGAGGGAAGGCTTGGATGACAGTGAATTCTTCGGCTCCTCCCCATCTTTCCTCTTGTCAGCGGAACCTCACTGCCGGCATCCTCTGCTGCTCACCTGCTGAATTCCCGAATGCCCATGATGGAGGCGCCCATGGATGCCTTGCACGGCACTCACGGCGAAGTCCCCGTGTGGATATGCCTGAAGTGGCTAGAACAGGTGCCGACGCGCGGCCTCTTGGGCTTCCAGACAGCCGGTGTGGAACGTTGGTTCTGGGTCCTGGACGGTCATGTGGTCTTCGCCTGGAGCGATGCACCCGCCGAACATCTGTTCGGCCGCTGGCGGTCGGTCGGCTGGGTCCCGGACGTCGCTGCGGTCGGGACGTCGCCTCCGTCTTCCATCGGTCCTGAGAGTCTTCTTTGGGCTTTGCCGCCGGCTGTGACAGAAGCGCCCGAGTGGGAGTCTTTCTGGACGCATTATTACGTCGAAGTCCTGAGTCGGGTCTTGCAAGCCCTTCCTGACGTGCAGTACCTGTGGCTTCCGCATGCCTGGACCTCTCATCCCCGGATGGTCGCCCTCCCGATAGCGGCCTGGGTCGAACAGGCCGTCGAGCGAGCGTCGGAGTTCACCGGCCTGCGGGACGAACTGACTCGGTTGGGGACGTCGCTGGAAGTTCGTGTCCCGACTGTTCCCCCACCCGAATCTCTCCGACCGAGACAGCGAGAGGTCCTCGACTTAATCCAGGGCCCAGTCTCTCTGGCGGAACTCCTGC
>JANXAA010000065.1 GCA_025061865.1 Acidobacteriota bacterium
GGGGAGGCCGCCCACCGCATAGTAGAAAGCGGGCGCAAGCCACCCGTCACATGCGTTTTCGGCTACGGACTCGATGACGGCGCTCACGACGTGGGGACCGTCGAGGTTCTGGGTCGGGCGACTGACTAGATGGTAGCCGACCCGGTAGCGAGCCGCCGCTAAATCGCCGACTGTCAGGAGTTGCCGGATTTCCTGGGCGGCCCGGAATAGGCCCCGGACCGAAAACGTCATCTTAAGGGCCAGGGCCTGAAGCAGGATGCACGGAAGGACCGGCAGGTACCGGGCCCCGACCTCCCAGAGCCAGGCGGCGAAGGACCATATCAACAAGCCAGTCCCACAGGCTAGGGTTCCGTGAAGGAAGCGGCCCACGGCTTTTTGAGTCGTGACCCGTCGCTCCCAGCCGGCCAACATACGACCCATCCAGGCGACGGGGTGCCAGCGGTTCGGCGGGTCGCCGAATCCGATATCCATGGCCACCGCTAAGAGCCAAGTCACTACGGCTGAGTCCTCCCCGGAGGTCATGAACAAGCTACCTCTAAGACCCTACGCACGGCTCGACCGATCAGCCATCCGACCAGCGTGGCTGGTCCCGCATAGGGAATTCTGGGGGTTCCCAGCGGACAGGCGACAGCGACAGCGTCCGTGGGCGTGCCTGTCGCCAACCATCCCTCGGGCGTCCGGACTTCCCATTGGGCCAACACGGCTGCCTTCGCTTCTGTAGTCGTAATGACGGCATTGACCATAGCGGCCGGATGAAGGGGTTGATCGACCGCAATAAACAGGTTGATCGTGCCCGGGTGACTCCCTAAGACAGGTCGGCTGAGTCCTGCGGCTGTCGCATGGCTCAGGCCGACCGTGGCCCATACCGATACGGTCAGGCCTCCGCAGTGTTCCGTCGTCCCTACAAAGCGGTTGGGTAGGACGGCTGTCAGGAAACCGACAAAGGGCTCTCGAAGGCCCAAGGGCTGGGCCCAAACCCGCAAGTCCGCCGCTGGATCGGGCGAGTCGTAGTCTCGGGGTACATAACGGATAAGGACCGTACGGGTCCGGACCCAACCGCCTCCGACAGGGGCGGAGCTCAAGACCCAGTGCAAACGCCGGTGCTCGATGACGTGAGCGTCCTGGAACCGTCGTACACGCCAGCCGACCATTTCCTGTCCCATCGCCTACGGATGAACGGCCCTACCCATCGCATGCACAGCCCACAGCCACACCAGGAGGCCCCACTCGTGAGCGGCCCCCAGGGTATCGCCCGTGTAGCCTCCGAGACGCCACGCCAGGTATCCCGTCCAAGCCGCCGCCACGCCTCCGACGGCTGCCAAGGGTAGAACAAAGGGAAACCCAGAGTCTTGCACACCGGCCGATGCCCCATAAGCCAGAAGATTGACGCCGATACCGACCCACGCCGAGGCCCGTCGGCGACTGAAGGCATAGGCCAAGCCCTCAGGCCCCCGAACGTCCCGGAGTCCCACCATCGGCCCCAGCATCGCCAACGTCCCGGCCATAGGGGCCAGAAGCCAGGCTGTCTGGAACCAGTCCTCGGGCAAAGTCGCCGTCAGGACGACCCGAGCCAAGAGGTCCAGCGTCAGGGCCGTCCCACCCCAGACGCCTAAATGGACGTCTTTTAGGATCCGGAGCACCTCGTCCCGTGTCCGATGACCCCATAGGGCATCCCACGAGTCGGCCCAGCCGTCTAAGTGGAGGGCGCCCGTCAGGAGGACCTCTCCGACGGTCACCGTTAAGGCCCAAACCCAAGGCCGACCTGGGACTACGGCGATGACAATCCCCGCCCAGCCCCACAGTAGAACACCCCGGAGAAGGCCGACGACTCCAAAGAAGACGGGCGCTCCATCGGGATTCCACCGAAACGGGACAGGGGGCCGAACGACCGTCAGGAACGCCCACGCCGTCCAAAAGCCATCCCAAAGGTACCGAAGAAACTGACTGATTCGGCCCTGCCGGGTTGGCATGCATCTTCCAGGAGGTGATGAGGCCGGGGGTCCGTAGTCGGACCATTAACGGGTCAGGCCGACCTGCGAGAAAGTCCATACACGGCGGTGAAGCTCGGTCGCCAGCCGTAGAAGAGGTATAGCCATCAGGGCTCCCGTCCCCTCGCCCAAGCGCATTCCCCACCGCAAGAGGGGTTCCCATCCGAGCCACCGAAGAAGAATCCCGTGGCCAGGCTCAGCACTCTCGTGGCAGGCAATCAGGAACGTCTCTAAGCCGGGCATAAGCTGAACGGCGCAGGCCGCTGCAGCTGTCGAGATAAACCCATCCACGAGGCCGGCGACCCCCTCCGTCCCGCAGGCAAGGAAGGCTCCGACCATGGCGCACACTTCCAGACCGCCCCAATAAGTCAGGGCATCCCGTACGGTCCGGACCCGGTCCGCCCAGCGCTTTAGAGCTTGGTAGACGACGATCCGCTTCCGGTCGAGCCGCTCGGCGGGTAGGTCAGCCCCAGGGCCGACGACAGCCTCGACGGGGGCACCTGTCAGCCACGCCGTCAGGACACTGGCGACCGTCGTATTCCCGATACCCATCTCGCCGACGGCCAGGACATCGAGCCCGTGATTTCGGATCAACCGACGAGCCGTCTCATAACCCAGCTCGACGGCCTGAGCGGTTTCCTCGGGCGTCAGGGCTGGCTCCCTTAAGAAATTGCGCGTCCCGAGGCGGACAGGTTGGTCGACCCATAGGACGACCTCAGGCGCCGTGGGAGAGGCCCCGATGGGCTCAGCGACCCCGGCGTTGATGACGGCCATCCGGCCCTCGACGGCCCGGACCAGGGCATTGCACGTGCCGCCGCCTCGGAGGAACACTTCGACCATGGTGCGGGTCACAGCCGACGGATAGGCCGTGACGCCCTCGGCGACGATGCCGTGGTCGCCGGCGGCCAACAATAACCCCGGCCGGTCGACGTGGGGCATCGCTGTCCCCTGGATCGCCGCCAGACGCTCGACGACCTCATGGCACCGCCCCATGGCCCGGAGAGGCATCAAAAGCTCCCCGGCCCGAGACCGGGCTTGCTCGATAGCCGTAAGGTCTAGTTCACGGAGGCGCAGTGGACGGTCCCAAAACAAGGCCAGCGTCTCCTTTCAACCACACCGGTAAGCCGGCCACTGCGAAGACCACCCAGTCGGCCTGTTCGGCAAACCGTTGGTGGAGCCACCCAGCCATGTCCCGAAAACGCCGACCGACGGGGGTCATCGGTACGACGCCGAGGCCCACCTCACTGGATACAAAGACGACTGGCGCTGGGCATCGGGCCACCGCCTCAAGGAGCCCGTCCACCTGTTGCAAAATGTGGCCGTCAGACGCCTCACGAGCCACCAATCGGCTGAGCCAGAGGGTCAGACAGTCGACGACGGCGATCTGGGCCGCCCGAGGCAGACGCGTTAGGGATTCTGCAAGATCGAACCCGGTCTCGATAGTATGCCATGCGTCCTGGCGGTCCCGGCGATGCCGCTCGATACGAGCCTGGAACTCGGGATCGGCGGGATCGGCTTCGGCCGTGGCAAGATAGAAACGTGGGGCCGGAAACGCCTGGCCGATCCGCAAGGCCAGGCGCGTCTTACCGCTTCGGGCCCCCCCGAGGATCAAACCCATCCGCCACGGCATGGCCCACACCTTTAATAGGGCAATAAGGCAGTGGAGCCGTTGAATTTTGAATGCCAAGGACTTAGGGCTTCGCAGGAGGTTCTGGCCTCCCAGGACCCTAGGCCACACTTACCAGGTCATGTCGAGACCGGCATAGACGGCTCGCTTCTGACCCGTGTAACCGTAGACCTCCTCGTAATCCGTGTTCAACAGGTTTTCGACCCGTCCGATCAGGGCGACCTGTCGCCAGAAGTTCCACCGAGCCCGCAGGTCGACTCGAATGTACGAGTCCATCTCGACCCGCTGGGCCGGGGACCGACTCCAGTCGAGGTCCCACCGGCGGCCCTGGTATAGGACGTCCACCCATCCACTCAGGCGGGCTGTCTGGTACCCCAGAGACGCCGTCGCCCGATGTTTGGGTCTTCGTAGGAGAGGCTGGCCTTCGACGAAACTGAGGTCTGGGGCCGGACCGACGTCGGTCGTCTCCGTATGCGTGAAGGCATAGCTCAGGCGAGCGACCAAGCCGCCAATCCGGTACTCGGCGTCGACCTCGACGCCCCGAGCGACAGCTGCCCGGAGGTTCTCATAGTCCGGGACCGTTGGGTCTGGCCGGCTGACGAAAGTGATGATGTCCCCGAAGCGGTTGTCAAAGTACGTGACCCGCAGGAGGGGCCAGGCAAAGCGGCCCCAATATTCGAAGCCGACGTCCCATCCGACGTTTCGCTCGGGCTTGAGGTTCGGATTCCCCGTAGCCCATTGGCCCAGGCCGTGAATTTGAAAGAAGGCCGGAGCCTTGTAGCCGAACCCGACCGATCCCCGGAGTTTGAGGGTCCGGATCGGCCAGTAGGCAAGGCTCAGCTCAGGTGCGAGGACGTTCGCATAGTCGGAATGGTGCTCCCATCGAAGACCGGCCGTTAAACCGAACCGTTTATCCGACGACTCGTAGTCCTCCCGAATATAAAGGGTCGCGGTATTGCGGGTATGTCGGTCCCAATCATTCTGGTAGATATTCCGGGTTCCGCCGGTCTCGACCGTGTAAGTGCCGCCCAACATGAGGCGGTGGCCACCGGCTGAGTAAGCCGTGTAGGCATTCAGGCGGAGACGCCGGTCGAGAAATTCGCTCCAGTACGGCCCGAAGAGGTCGACCGGCGGGCCGTCGTCCGGGTCTTCGTAGCGCCCAGACTGACGAAAGAAACCGACGTCTAAGCGAGTCGTCCACCGAGCCGACCAAGCGGCTGTCCACTCAAAGCCGACGATGTGCTCTTTCGCCCGTTGGAACTGACTGGGGTCTGGAATATCGAAGCGGTCTCCGGCACCCGTCGTCGGGAAGTGGACCTCGTAGTCGCCGAACCGATACCGGAGGGCCCAAGCATGGCCCTTGGGGAGTTCGGCCCCGATCTGGACGGAAGCCGACCTGCCCTCGTATTCATCGTTGACCGGCAGCTGGCGGTCACTCCACAGGCCGCCGAGGCTCAGGCTGTAATTCCAGCCCCGACCCAGGGCGCCGTCGGAGGCCAACGTCCCGCCGAACGTCTGGAAGCTCCCGCCCAGGCCCGAAAACCGGACCTTGGGCCGTCCTACGCCCTTACGGGTCGAAATGCGCACGACGGCCGTGACGGCTTCGGAGCCATAAACGGTACTCCCAGGACCCTTGAGGATTTCAATCCGTTCGACGTTGTCGAGGGGTAGGTAGGCGAATTCGTAAAAGCCGCCGATTTGATTCACAGGGACGTTGTCGACTAAGACCAGTGTGTAGCTCGAGGCCCCACCCCGGACGAACAGGGAGGTCGTCGAACCCGGGAGCGTGCCCGTCGTGACGATATTGAGGACACCATGAAACCGCAGGACGTCAGCGACCGTTTTGAAGCCCGCCGCCTGAGCATCGGCGGTACGAACCACGACGACATCCCGACCGGTTGTCCGGACGTCGTCGGGCACATCCTGGGCCACGACAATGACTGTCTCATGGGGAATCGGCAGGGGATAGGGTTTGGGAACCTCTTGGGCCCCCACAACACTTCCCATCAGGGTCAGACCTAAGACCAGGAAAAAGAGGGTGTGGTTTGTCTTGGAGGAGGACCCATAGTGGGTGCCCCATGACAAGTCGGAAATCCCGCAGAAGGTTAGACCTGAATCCCCTCTCCATAGAGGGGATCGTCGCATGAAAGAAGTCGAAATTTGACGAAGGTGGCGCATGGCTCGACCTCCTCACTGCTAAGTTGATGCGTGGCCAGCCGAGGAGGCCGATCTTCCCGAGGCGGACGCCAGACCGTCATGGCCCCTTACACGGCCTCGTCCCGGGAGTCCAGCAGCCGGGACGGCTCAGCGAGACGTCCCTACAGGAGAGGGCCGGGACAAGGGACCTCGATGTAAGACTCCATCGACACGACCGGGACTTTCCCGTGACGGTGGTCAGCGTCCACGGAGGGACTCGACGAGAGGAGTGAAGGTCGGCGGGTCACCCCAGCGTGCCTTCACGGCCTCACGGCTTCTCTCCGCGGAGAAGACCGGTGAGCAGGACCAGGCAGGTCTTCCGGCTCCCGGATCGTCCTACTCGCGCTACCTTCCCAGGAGGACCCGGGCGGCTCCTCCCAGTGGCATATCTGCGCTTTCGTCCCCGGTCACGGCGGCGGGACCGCAGGGGATTCACACCCCTTTCCCTTTTGGCCCCCCTATTGGGGAGCACACCTGGCCCCGGCTGGCTTCTTACTTAACGTACCTAGTCCAATTATAGCTGGACCCGTACCCTAAGTCAAATGAATGACCCCCCCCCGCATCGCCTTTTCCCCAGCTACCCCACGGACCCCACCGCTACGTACGGATTTAGCCCCTTTCCCCGAAGAGTCGCTACCCACGCCCGCGCAAGCGCTGCGTCTGCTGATTCCGCCCGACCCCTGCCGGATACACCCGCACGTCCGCCGATGTCTGAGGCCCCCTTCAACCTCACCTGCCAATACTTGAATAGTTACGGGACCCGGATAGTTGCCATCGTTCATCTTCCGGACTATGATTAGACATGAAGATGCAGGATGCACGAGGGCTGGATGGGTGACGAAAAGTTCCCCATCTGGCCTCTCATATTTTTTCTTTTGGACGTGCATCTATTGCATATCTTGCGGGCGCCCGTAGCTCAACTTGGATAGAGCGTGTGACTACGGATCACAAGGTTGGGGGTTCAAGTCCCTCCGGGCGCGCCATCCTCCATACACAGACTCTAAAGAACTCATCTTCCTTAGGCTTTTCTGCCCCACGGGATCGACCCCTTGGTTTCCAGGCCCGAGACCTATCCTCCAGACTTCCTTACCGCCTTGTCTACTGACTGCCCGATCGGCTTAATCAGTTTGATCGGCTGGGGCAACACTTGGTATACTAACTCCTCCTGAAAGACCTGTGGGATGAAGGGGGGAGACGGATTACCGATGGCCGAGACGGGACGGAAGCGACCCTCCATTACCATATTCTTCCCAATTTACAACGACGAAGGCACCGTCGAACACATGATCCGTAAGTCCTACGAGGTCCTTTCCCAAATCACGGACGACTTCGAGATCATCGCTGTCGATGACGGGAGCCAGGACCGGTCTGGGGAAATCGCCGAGCGGGTCGCCCGGGAGGTCCCCCACGTACGGGTCATCCACCATCCGCAAAATCGGGGTTATGGGGCGGCTTTGCGGACGGGCTTTACGAACGCCACGAAGGAGTGGGTCTTCTATACCGACGGGGACGCCCAATACGACGTCGCCGAGCTTCGCCACTTCGTCGAGTACATTGACCGGGCCGACGTCATCAACGGTTACAAGGTCAAGCGGGCGGACCACTGGTCCCGGTGGCTCTTCGGCAAGGTCTACTACTGGATCGCTCGCGTTCTTTTCAACATCCGTTTACGGGACGTAGATTGCGATTTCCGGCTCATGCGGCGAAGTATCTTTAACCACGTGACCCTTCACTACGACAGCGGCGTCGTGTGCGTCGAAATGATGAAGAAAATCCAAGACAGTGGATATCGAATCATCGAATTTCCGGTGAAGCACTATCCCCGACAGTATGGCGTCTCCCAGTTCTTCCGGCCCCGGCGGATCCTGCAGGTGGCTCGGGACTTATTGAGGCTTCGGTGGGACCTTTGGCACCATCCGGTCCGCCGGGTCCCCCTCGAGGCCCTGCCGCCCACGGGGCCTCAGACTATAGACCAAGGACTATAGATTTGTACGCCTACTTCGGAAAACTTGGTCTCTTTATTGGGCGAAAAGGGGCTTCCCATCACTTCGAACAAGCCACGGGCCTAGTTCCAGGGTCGATGGTCTAGAGTATAGTCTTTGGGGGGTTCATGCATTCGCCGCCATGGGCTAAGTTCTATCGAGGCCGTTCCGTTTTGGTGACGGGAGGCTTAGGCTTCATCGGCAGTAATCTCGTCCATGCCCTGGTCGACCTAGGAAGCCAAGTGACCGTCCTGGACGCCCTCGTCGAAGCCCATGGAGGCCATCCCTTCAACCTCCATCCTATCGGAAACCAGGTTCGCGTCGTTATTGCTGACCTGCGCCAGCGGGAGATGGTCGAGCCCCTCGTCGCCGAGACAGAGGTCATCTTTAATCTAGCCGGCCAAGTCAGCCACATCGCCAGCCTGGAAGACCCCTTCGCTGACCTGCATTACAACCTGACGGGCCACATCGTCCTCTTGGAGGCATGCCGCCGACTGAATCCCACTGTGCGGGTCGTCTATGCGGCGACCCGCTCCGAGTACGGCCGGGCTCAGCGTCTGCCCGTGACGGAAGACCATCCCCTCCAGCCCCTCGACCCCAACGGCATCCACAAGATGGCCGCCGAGGCCTATCACTGGTTGTACTATCACCTCTACGGGATTTCCACGGCCTCCCTGCGGCTCATCAACACCTACGGCCCCCGCCATCAAATGAAGTCCCCCCGAGGATGTTTTGTCCACTGGCTCTTGCGGCTGGCCCTGGAGGACCGAGAGATTCCCGTCTTCGGGACGGGTCAGCAAAGGCGGGACCTCAACTACGTGAACGATGTCGTCGAAGCTTTCCTGCGGGTCGGTGCGGCAACGGACGTCGCCGGTGAGGTCTTTAACCTGGGTGCTACCGAGACCCACGCAGTCTTGGAGATCGCCCAACAGATCGTCGAATTGACGGGCCGGGGCCGTATCCGGCTGACGCCCTTTCCGCCTCAGCACAAGGCCATCGAGGTCGGCGATTTCCAGACGGACTTTCAGAAGATCCGGGAACGCCTGGGCTGGATGCCCCGGACGGACCTCCGGACGGGTCTCCAGCAAACCATCGAATTTTACCAGAAATATTGGGACATTTACATCGAACCATTTCGGAGCTAAGACGCCAAGGGCCTAGTAAAGACAGAGCCGACCCGGCCCTTATTGTAATGGCCGAACGACATGACCAGACGACCCCACCCTCCCCGGACCAGCCACCGGCATAACGTATCGGCC
>JANXAA010000066.1 GCA_025061865.1 Acidobacteriota bacterium
CTTCCGTTCGACCGAGGCAAGTTAAGGACCCGCGGTCTGTAGTCTGGGGGCTCTTCCTGAAACCCAGAGCCTGGTACCCGGGACCTCGCTATCAGAAGAACCGACGTTCTGCCCGGACATGGCGTTCGATGCGCCACGTGTAAACCTGGAGTGGGACCTCTCGGACGATATGAAGCTCGACGATAACCCGGTCGGTGAACCACCGAAACTGAATGTCCGGGTCTTGAACTGGAATATTGTACTCCCCAGCCAATCGCAGGATTTCATCCCGAAGGCGCCGTTCCGTCTGGCCCCGAGCGGAAGCCGAATAGGCGCTTAAGCCCATCATTATCTCTTGCACCGAGTCTTCGAACCGGTAGACGTCCATGTATGCCGGGATAAGGTTTAAGGCAGCGTACACGACAGCGCCCAGGAAGAGGACCCAGAACAACGCACCCCATCGGATCCGTCCTCGGACCTGATGCAACTCCCCCATGAGTCCACTCCACTATTCATCCCATTGGGATTAGATGGCGGGCGTGTCGGATGTTCAGGCAGGTAGAAAGAAGACCCGCAGGGCACGGGTTCAGACTCTTTCATTGTCTGTCGGCCTTCTCTTCTCCTGACGCCGACACCCCACACTTAAGACCTATTTCATCGGTCCACCTCGCCCATGACGATATCGAGACTCCCGACGAGGGCGACAGCGTCGGCGATCATCGCCCCCGGTCCAATTTCAGGTAGAGCGCTGATGTGGCAAAAGCATGGTGACCGGGCCTTGACCCGATACGGGACGGGTGAGCCATCCGATACGATATAGTACCCGATTTCACCACGGGCCGCCTCATATTGGAAATAAATGTCCCCCTCGGGCGGTCGGACGACCCGGGGGATGGCCTTCTGGACGTCGCCGGCCTCGCCCTTTGGCATTTGCTCGATGGCCTGGCGGACGATCTTGGCCGACTCCGCCATCTCTTGAACCCGGACGTAGTACCGGTCCCAAGCCGACCCCAAGGGACCGTACTGGCCCGTCCCGACAGGGACGTCGAACTCACATCGGTCGTATACGAGGCAAGGCTCCTCCTTTCGGAGGTCCCATCGGACGCCTGAACCCCGAAGGTTTGGACCCGTCAGGCCGTAGGCGATGGCGACCTCGACCGGGATGACCCCGATTCGGGCCGTACGTTCGATGAAGACGGAGTTATAGGTCAGGATCTTGTTCAGCTCGTCCCATGCCTTCTCGAACTGATCCAGGAAGCGTCGGACCTTATCGAGCCAGCCGTCGGGCAGGTCAAAGGCCACGCCCCCGATACGCACGTAGTTGTAAAGGAGCCGCGCTCCCGTCAGTTCTTCCAGGAGGTCCAGGATTTTTTCCCGTTCCCGAAACGCATGGAAGAAAGGCGTGACAGACCCGATGTCCAGGCCGTAGGTCCCGATGGCCAGCAGGTGGGAGGCGATACGCTGGAGTTCGGCGACGATGACCCGGATGTACTGGACCCGCTCGGGCGGTTCGATACGGGCCAGCTTTTCGACGGCCAGACAGTAACCCAGCTCCATATGAATGGCCGCCACATAGTCCATACGGTCCGTGTAAGGGATGACCATTTGCCAGCCCATGGACTCAGCGTGCTTCTCGAAGCACCGGTGGAGATAGCCGATGTATGGGACGACTTTTGTGATGACCTCACCCTCGGTCTCGAGGTCCAGCCGCAGGATCCCGTGGGTCGCTGGATGCTGAGGACCCATATGAAGGACCATGGCGTTGGGTCCGATCCGTTCGACGTCCAGAATCGTCGTCATGGCTATACCCATGCAATTAGGTATCGGTTCCGAGTAGCAGGCGTCAGGTGACCTAACTGGCGAGTGCTGACAGTCGCTACTCGGGATGAGTCTGGGAGCCTTCCGCGGTGCCGGGTGATGACGTCAGAGAAGCGGATTCCCCCGACCTCAGGGCGGCCATACGGGCCTTTAGACGGGCCAGCTCCGCCTCCAACTGATCAGCCCGTTGACGCTCCATCTCGGCTTGCCGGAGGGCCACCTCGGCCCGTTGACGCTCCATTGCAGCCTGCCGGAAAGCAGCTTCCGCCCGCTGGCGCTCTGCTTCGGACTCGATAAGGACCCATTCACCCGTGGGGTTATAGAACCGAATCCACCGTGCTCGTTGGCCCAAGTATTCGCCGTCCCAACGGCCCAGCCAAAGGCCCACCACCTGACTCCACAGCCAGCCCTTGGAATTCTCCCGAATCCGCCGGTAGCGGTCCTGGCGGAGTCGCCATCCGACCCACTCGTCCGCCTCTGGGTCATACCAGAATACTCAGGTGTCTGGAAGATGCGTTCATAGATTTCCCTTTTCCGAACCATACCCCGTGTCTTCTCGGAGCGTCGTCGGGGACAGCAATTCGATGATGACATCCGGGTAGCGGCCGTCCTCCTCCCAGACGACCCAGGCTCGCCGGGGCTTTCGGCCATCAACCCCCTGGACGACGAAGAAGTCCGGCCCCCGGTAACGCCCGCCGGAATCCCTCCTGAATATCCCGAGCGACCTGCTCAGCTTGCCGCCCACATAATAGTCCGTCCGGTCCCGCCAGTGGTAGAGGATCGACTCAATAAGCAGATTCATCTGGGACCGATGCCAAGGCGAGTCCATAAATTCCCCGTCATCGGCAATCAGACGCATTTCCGGGATGACCAAGTCGCCGACGACTTGCATCAGTGATGCCCCTGTTTGGTCGGGGTGGGTGTTAGGTCTTGGGGACCGGATCACGTCTTCCGAGCCAGGATGCCTGTCACGCCGGCCGTCTTGCCGCCGGCCTTTCGCAGGATTTCCGCTCGTTCCTCGGGCGTGATCTTGGCAAACCGCAAGACCAGGTCGTATCGGTCGTAAACGGAGCCCTCGAAATTGGGTGTCATGACCAGGCACTCTGTCGGGCAGACTTCTGTACAAAGGTTGCAGTAACAGCATTTCGCCTCGTCGATGTCAAAGATCGTCACGTAGAGCTTTTTCTTGTGGCCCGTGTTGGTGACGCCCAAGTCTTTGTCGGCCTTGACAGTCTCGATGGCGATGCAGTCGACGGGACACACCCGGGCGCACTGGAGACAGCCAATGCAGTTGTCGATATCGTTGTAGAGCATCATTCGGGACCGAGGGAACAGCCGGGGCTTCTCATGAGGATACTGAATCGTCACGGGCCGCCGGAACAAGTTCACAAGGCCGATCCATAGGGGCCACAAGATCCCCCGGGTCGTATAGTAGAATCGATACCACCAATATTTCATGACTGTGCCTCTGGCGAGGGTGGTATACTGTCCGCCGCGTGGATTTCGTCTTCGAAGACCCATATGCCTTTTTCAAAATCTTGACGGATATCGTAGGGTACAGGGATGTCATGATAGTAAGCTTGGACTTGATAGTCTTTCCGGAGGGGATAACCCTCCCAGTCTTCCGGCAGGAGGATACGGCGCAGGTCGGGATGACCCTCAAAAACGACGCCCAGCAAGTCGTAAGTTTCCCGCTCGTGCCACTCGGCCGTCCGCCAAATGTCCGAGACGGTCGGCACGCGGGGATCGTCCCGGGGGACCCGGACCTTCAGGGTGATACGGTGCCGATGGCGAAAGGAAAACAGGTGGTAGACGACTTCGACCTCATTTTGTTTGATGTAGTCCACGCCACTCAGACACCTTAAGAAATCGAAGTCCAGGTCCGGGTCATGGCGAAGGATCCGAGCAGCTTCCCGCAGAGCCGTCGGGGCTATTCGGACGTAGGGCCCGAGGACGTCGACACGGACGTCCAAGACTTTTTCGTCTCCCAGGCTTGTTTTAAGTTTGTGACCAATTTCTGCTGGGCCCATCGGCTTAACTCCTCCATCGTCGGGACAGCCCGGTACCGCTTGAAGTTCGAGAGGAGGCGTTCGTGGCGGATCTTCTCCCGCAAGATGAGGAGACCCTCGTAGAGGGCCTCCGGCCGGGGTGGACAGCCGGGGACATAGACGTCTACAGGGATGACCCGATTGACGCCCTTTAGGACGTGATACCCGTGGTCCCAGTAAGGTCCCCCACAGGTCGCACAGCTCCCCATTGAGATGACATACTTGGGTTCAGGCATCTGCTCATAGAGGCGCTTGACGCGGCTGGCCATCTTGATCGTCACCGTGCCGGCGACGATCATCAGGTCCGCCTGCCGGGGAGAGGCCCGAAAGACGCCGGCTCCGAAACGGTCCAAGTCTGTCCGGGCCGAGACCGTCACCATCATCTCGATGGCACAGCAGGCCAGGCCGAAGGTCATCGGCCACAGGGCCGAGAGCCTGGCCCAGTTAAAGATGGCGTCGACCGTCGTCAACAGAACAAAGCCTTCTCCCGTCTTCTCGAACCGCTCGACCGGCACGGCGACCATCGTGTCACTCCTATTTATTACATCGTCCCCCAATGTTAGGGAGTCCCCCTCTGATCTGTCAAGAACGGCCGTAAGGCGGCAAAGGCATAAAGTCTTACGGCCTTATTGCCTTTGACTTTGAAGTCGGCCTTGGCAAGACGATGGCCCCGTGGGTCCAGTCGCCGAGGACCTCAGCCTGACCCTGAAGGAACAGCCATCCGACATAAGCGGCCGTGGCAGCGTCGAGTTCGTCGTGCGTCGCCGAGGACCGAATCCCCCGCAAGCCGAGCCGGCGGAGGCCGACCCGGAGGCCCTCCAAATTATGATGCTTTCGGGGCAGGCCCAAGACGTCCTGAGCGCCTCCGGGAAAGACCTCAATGACCGGCCAGCCCCTCGCCTCTAAGAGGGACCTCAGACGGAGGCCCCGTTCGGTCAGCCTCCGCATGGCGCCGAGCGTAATAGGGAAGAAGCGAATACCTCGGCGCAGGAGTTCCCGGTCACACGGGCGAAGGTGCTCCCCGCGACGGTCGTGGATGTCTCGACGACCTGGGGGAAGCCACAGGGGCGCATCGACGGCGACGACACCGGGCCGGACCGCCTCGACGAAAGCCAAGAGCTCCCCGTCGGTATGAAGCAGGCCTGTCCAGACTCGCCAGCCGTCGGTGATGCCTACACCACTGGCCCGGCGAGCATCGACACTCAGGTCGATGCCCACAGCCGCGCTCGGCCCGCCGATGCGGGGGCGTCGCCGACTTTGGGACAAGCGGTCCCTTTCCTGTAACCTATGGCGAAGCATCGAGTCCTGATCAGGGGGTCGGTAGGAAGTACTGCGTGTTAGGTACAAGGGAACCCCAGAGTATGGGCCGTAGACCCGATGGGATCATCCGAATGCCCTGTCCCAAGACGAGGCGAACCAGCTCTCGGGATTAGGTCTAAGGTCCGGAGTCCGGGGTCTAAAGTGTTCTCCTCCCAGAGGAGGTCCTCTGATGGAGCCGGTCGTCGGCGTCGATACGGGCGGGACCTTCACAGACTTTGTCGTCCTGGACGCTGAGGGCCTGCGCATTCACAAGGTTCCGTCTACGCCGCAGGACCCCTCAGCGGCCGTCGAGCAGGGTTTCCGGGACTTAGGACTTCCCGATAAGGTCCTAGTCATTCACGGGACCACCGTCGGGACCAATGCCCTCTTAGAGCGACGGGGCGGCCGGATCGTTCTCCTGACGACGGCCGGCTTCGAGGATGTCCTGTCTATCGGGCGGCAGACCCGGGAACGACTGTATGACCTATTTTACCGGCGCCCACCGGATTTGGTCCCGCCTGAGCGGCGGATCGGGGTCCGGGAGCGCATCGGGCCGGACGGCACAATCGTCATCCCCCTGACGGCCGACGAGGTCGAGCGGGTCCGACGCCGCGTCCGGTCCCACGACCCCGAAGCTGTGGCCGTCGTGTTTCTATTCTCCTACGTGAACTCATCCCACGAACAGGTCGTCCGGGCCGGCTTGGCCGACTTAGGGGTGCCGGTTTTTCTGTCTTCCGAGGTATTCCCCGAATACCGGGAGTATGAGCGGACTGTCGTCACCGTCCTGAATGCTTATCTGGCGCCCGTTATGCAAGGGTATCTTCGTCGTCTCCAGGCCTGGGTCGGCGGACGTCTCTGGGTCATGACCTCGACGGGCGGGACCGTGCCCGCCGAGCGGGCCGTCCGGGAGCCTATCCAGACTCTGCTCTCGGGCCCGGCGGCTGGTGTCTTAGGGGCCTGGTTCTTGGCCCGGCGGGCGGGCTTCGACCGACTGATCACACTGGACATGGGCGGCACATCGACGGACGTGTCCCTCATCGACGGGGACGTGACGGTCACCCGAGACGTCGACCTGGGGGGCCTTCCCATCAGGGTACCGATGATCGACGTCCAGAGCATCGGTGCCGGAGGCGGGTCGATTGTGTGGGTCGACGCCGGTGGGGCCCTGCGGGTCGGGCCTCAAAGCGCCGGAGCCGACCCCGGTCCTGTCTGTTACGGCCGGGGCGGCCAGGAGGTTACCGTCACCGATGCCCACCTCTTTTTGGGGCGCATCCATCCGTCCCTTTTCCTGGCTGGGCGCATGCGGCTGTACCCCGAGCTGGCAGAAGCAGCCCTCCGCCGGATGGCGGCCCATCTCAGCCTCTCCCCGGAAGCCCTGGCCGAGGGCATCGTCGAGGTCGCCAATGCTGGCATGGAGCGAGCCCTCCGGGTCGTATCTGTCGAGCGAGGTTACGACCCTCGGGACTTCGTCCTCTTCGCCTTTGGCGGCGCCGGCGGCCTCCACGCTTGTACGCTGGCAGCCCGTCTGGGAATCCGGACTGTCGTGAACCCGCCCCACGCCGGTATCGTCTCGGCCTTGGGAGCGCTGGTCGCCGAACCAATATGGACGCACAGCCAAAGCTTGCTTGTGCGGGAGGATGAGGTCGATGACGCGGTCCTTCGGCAAGTCGTCGGTCGCCTGGTCGAGCAAGGCGTGGCCGTCTTGAGACGCGAAGCTGTCTTGACTGAGGGCGTCCGGGTCACGCCCTTCCTCCAGATGCGTTACCTGGGCCAGTCCTATGAACTGCTCGTGCCCTTTAGGGGGGACCTTCAGGCCACGCTGGCGGTCTTTCAGGAGATGCATCGCCAGCGGTACGGCTTCGAACGGGTTGATCGACCTCGGGAGGTCGTCGGCGTCCACGTCCGCCTGACGGTTCCCGCCGCTCAGCCGGAGGTCCCGACCCTCCCGTGGGACCCGGACAGCGAGCGAGTGGCTCGCCTGGGCGAGACCTCACTGGTTCATGAGGGCCATCGCCACCGGGTGAGGTTGTATGACCGGTCCGCCCTTCGGGCTGGAGCTGTCTTGGAGGGACCAGCCGTCGTGTTTGAGGCGACGGCCACTTTCTTCTTGCCGCCGAACTGGAAGGCCCGAGTCGATCCCTCGGGTCACCTGATCGCCCGGCCGGTCTGAGAAAAGGGAGGATAAGTGCCGTCTTCGAAGACACTGGCATGAAGGCTGGCATTCTGACCGACTCTCCCGACTTCCCTATCTCCATTGCACTTTGCCGAATCCGGCCCATAATATCCATACTGAGCTGACCCCACGATGGAACGTCACCTGAGCCGGCCGCCCCGCCGTGAAAACTAGCCGGCCGCCTGGATGGTTCGATTCAGCCGGCCGTTTCGACAGACCACGCCGTCTTGCCAGGAGGTCCCGATGGCCGTGAAGGTTCGTATTCCGACGCCTCTTCGCCGCCTGACTGGGGGTCAGGCTGAGTTGGCAGTGTCGGCGACGACCGTCGAAGAGCTCCTCATGCAATTGCGATACGACTACGACGCCCTAGCCCAGCAGATCTTGGACGACCGGGGCGAGGTTCGGAGCTTCGTGAACATTTTTGTCAACGACGAAGACATCCGCTTCCTGCAGGGCCGGTCGACGCCCCTGAAGGATGGGGACGTCGTCTCCATTATCCCCTCCATCGCCGGCGGTTGACCCCATGGTTGAACCGATCGGCGTTCGGCGGTGAGTCTTCAGGCGAGGACTTCCAGCCCAATACCGAACACCCGAGGACTCGGTAGGTTCCCTATGGCCCCGTCTTTCGACCCCCACAGTTTGCTGACGCGGATCGGGAACACGCCGTTGATCCGGCTCCGCCGCCTGGTCGCCGACTGGCCAAGCGTGGAAGTTTACTGCAAGGCGGAATGGCTGAATCCCGGCGGGTCTGTCAAGGACCGCCCGGCCCTAAATATGGTCCTGGAAGCCATCCGGCGTGGGGACCTCAAGCCAGGCCAGACCATCCTGGACGCCACCTCCGGCAATACGGGGATTGCCTTAGCGATGATCGGGGCCATCTTGGGGTACCGAGTTTGTCTGTGCATCCCGGCTAACGCTAGTGCCGAACGATTCAAGATTCTGCAGGCTTACGGGGCTACGATCATCCGGACGGACCCCCTCGAGGGGTCGGATGGGGCCATCCGGATGGCCGACCGCCTCATGCGGGAGGCCCCAGACCTGTACTACCGAGTCGACCAGTACGGTAACCCAGATAACTGGCGAGCCCACTATAAGACGACAGCCGAAGAGGTCTGGCGCCAGACCGACGGCCGCGTGACCCACTTTATCGCCGGCCTGGGGACGTCGGGGACGCTCGTCGGAACGGGTCGACGACTCAAGGAACTCCGACCTGACATCCAGGTCATCGCCGTCGAACCGGAGCCCTTCCATGGTATCGAGGGCCTCAAGAACATGGCAACGGCCATTGTTCCCCCTATCTACGACCCGTCGGTCCACGACCGGAAGGTCGAGGTCCGCACGGAAGAAGCCTACTACTGGACCCGTCGGTTGGCCCGAGAGGAGGGCCTCTTCGTCGGTCAGTCCTCCGGCGCTGTCCTGGCTGCCCTCATGAAATTGCGTCCTACGGTCCGGGAAGGCGTCGTCGTCCTGATTTTTGCAGACAGCGGCGACAAGTACCTGAGTACGGCCACGTGGGCAGGGGATTGATCGGGAAATGGGGAATAGATTTGAGTGTTAGGTCTTGGAGACTGGGTCTTAGGTTACAACCCCCTAAAAATTCAAATAGACAATATACTATATTTTATATTTTTAGCCGCTTCCCTCCGAGAAAGGAAATTTTTGAGACAGCTTTTAAGACAAAACCTTG
>JANXAA010000067.1 GCA_025061865.1 Acidobacteriota bacterium
CTCCCCTCTGAGAGGGGAGGATTTGGCGACGGCTTCTAAAACCCCGGGCTTGACGATGCCTTGAGGTCTACAGAGGGGTCATGCAGGCGTCCCGTCACGGGCCCCGGCTTCGTCTTTTTCGAGGGGGGACGTCCCGACGAGCCGTTTTAGCGGCGGGATTTCAGAGCCTCGCCCTTGCGATGGGTCTCCGACCTTCCGGGCAGGAACTGTGGCGAACCGGAGCCGTCTTTCGGGTCATCCTGACGACTGTCGCCCCGTTCATGATCCTCTCCGGTTGGGTCTCGATGGCCTGGCGAGACTATCTCGGGCTGACGGTGGCCACCTGGGCCTATGCGGCCTTCGTGTGGTGGGTCAGTCCCCGGGCAGGCGTGTGGCTCGACGGGCTGAACTTTTGGGTCGACCTGAGCCTCTTTGTCCTCCTTCTTCAGGCCTCGGGCGGGTCCGAGAGTCCCTTGACGATCCTCATCTACCTGTGGCTCATGGCGATGAGTACGGCCAACCTGCGGGAGCGACTGGGCCTGAGCTTAGGCGTGCTGAACGGAGCGGCCTTGGCGGCCCTGGCCCTCGGGGCCCTGGGTTCCCCCCGGATCGGATCCTTTCTGGGTTTTCACGGGGCCGTCATCCTCCTGTTCGACGTCTTAGCTTTGGGCTACATCCGCCAGCTCCAGTCGTCTCGTCTGGATACCCTAACTCGGACGCTTCATCGGGGCGCCGGTTTGGAAAAGCTCCGGGAGTGGATTCGAGCTGGCCGATCCTTCCGGCTGGCCTTCTTAGATTTGCAAGGCTTTAAACAGATCAACGATGCCTACGGCCATCGGGTCGGGGACGAAGTCTTGCAGGCCGTGGCGGGCCGTCTTCTGAATGCTTTCCGGTCGCAAGACCTCGTCATTCGCTACGGGGGCGACGAATTCATCGTCGTCACGGCGGCCTCGGACGCCCTGGAGCGCCTCCAGCAGGTCTTCACCGACCCTGTTCGGACGTCCGTCGGTCCCTTGAAGGTCGAGGGCGACGCCGGCCTCGTCGAGGTTCATACGGGGGAGGACCTGAACAGCCTCCTGAGTCGGGCCGATGCGGCTATGTATCGGGTTCGAGGGGCCAGGCATGAAACGCAGGTGAGTCCGCAATAGGCAGATGAGAAAGGGGGAATAGCTTGTCGAGCTGCCACCTGGGACAGCTCGGTCCAAACTCAGAAGGCCGACCCACGTGGAGCTGTCTGTCCTGCAGGGCACGCTGCTTACTGAAGCTACCCGCCTGCGGCCTGGTGTCGGAAGCCTGGACCTGATGTCTAGCCAAGCCGCACAGGCCAGGGCGCCTACGACCTATCTGCCGACCTGCCCGTCTACTTTACCCATGGGCCCAATAGGGTCTCGACGACCCGGGGCCACTGCAGATCCCGGACGGTCGCCCGGGCTGATTCGCCCTGGCGCTCGGCCAAGTGGACGTCCTCACCCCAGCGATCCATGTAACGGGCGATGACCTCCGGCCTGGGCTCGACGACGTATCCGTTGCGGCCATGGTGGACGAGTTCAGTCGCCCCACCGCCGTCGTTACAGGCGATGATCGGCTTGCCGGAAGCGAAGGCCTCGACCGTCACGAGGCCAAAGTCTTCTCGCCATGTCGTGAACAAAACGCCTCGGCATTCGGCGTATAGACGGATGAGGTCGTCTTCGGTGACAGCGCCCAAGACCCGGACCCGGCCTTCCAGGCCTCGGTCTCGGACATACCGCCGCACGGCTTCGGCGTCGGGTCCGTCGCCGACCATCCAGAGCTGCAGACCGCTTCGGACGTGGGCCATGGCGTCGACGGCTAGAAGGGGTCGCTTCAACTCGGTCATCCGGGAGACCCACAGGACGAAGGGCCCGTACCGTTCAGTCCGGTACGGTCGCGGGGGCGGCGGCTGATAGAGGACCTGGGCCTGGAGGCCCAAGCTCCGTTCGAGGCGTCCAGCGACCTCCCGGGAAATGACCCATAGGTACGCCGCCCGCCGGAGGGCCCGTCGGTCCAGATGGCGGATGACCCACCGTCGAAACCGTTCCTTGACCCGTTGGACTGACGACCACCGGGCTCGATAGAAGTCCCACAGGTCGTCGTACTCCCGTATGCGATGACAGAGCCACACGACGTGTCGGGGATGGTAGGCTAAATAGCAGGGGAATCGAAGCGAGATGACGACGTCCGGAGCCCCTCCGGCACCGAAGCCGACGTCCGTCAGGGCGGCGGCGGCGTAGCCGAGGAGCGTTCGCCCGAAGCGGTTCTGGGGAAGAATCAAGAGGTCGGCCATATGACCCGCTTCTCGGAGAGTTTGGAGCAGGCCATAGGCCCGTCGTAGTTCACCGCCGTCGGCAAAAGGGATATGAGACGTCAGGACCAGCACGCGCATCGGGGCACTCCGGGAATGCGAAATCAGGCCTCAGGTGTCGTATCTCAAGGAAAAAGGGACTATGGCTTGAGGCCCCGTACCTGGCTCAGAAACCCCGCCCTTTCCTTGGGGATGAAGCGATCCACAGGTGGCTCGGGACAAATTTAGAGCGTGTGGCGCTTTTCCGGGTCTCCAGGACCCGGCGCCTGGGACCTTCTTCTTGTATCCTGTATAATGGGTCCGTGTCTATGGAAGGGAGACGGAACGATATGGTCCTTCAGCACATGCGTCGGAACATAAACCGCTATAAGTGGGTCCTCTGGATCGTCATCCTGTCCTTCATTCCCCTCTTTGGCTACTACTACACCGCCAGCCAGGAGGAAGCCCCGACGGCGGAAGAGGTCGTCCTCCGCGTCGACGGCCATCCCGTCACCCGCCTGGAGGTCTGGCGAGAGATGGAGGCCCTTACGGCGCTGTTCCGACCGACCTCGCCGGAACACCGACGACTCATTTTACAGATGGCCCGAGACCGGGTCATCGAGACGCACCTATGGCAAACTTTGGCGGACCGACTCGGCGTACAGGTAACGCCTGACGAGGTCCAGGCCCAGATTCGTCAGTCCCTGACGACGCTGGCCCAGCAACTCCGTATACAGAATCCCAAGCTTAGCGACCAGGAACTCCAGGCTCAGGTCCAGGCTGTCTTTGAGGATTTCTTGCGGCGTCAGGGGTTCGTCCAGTACGCCGATTACGAGCGGTCCGTCGCCGCACAGTTGCGTATCCAGAAACTGCAGGGCTTCCTGAGTAGCCCCGTCACGGCAAGCCGTGACGAGGTCGAACAAGCCTACCGCCAGCAATACGTGACGGCCCGTATCGCCTACGTCGAGGTCTCCCTGGGTCGGTATAAAGACCCGACGCCGACCGAGAAGGACCTCGAGCAGTTCTATCGGGTTCACTCCGATCGCTATCGAACGCCGGAACGACGAAAGGCCGGCTACCTGCGGGTCGATGCCGATGCCTTTTTGGCCGACGTATTCGTCGACCCGGCCGCTATCGAGAAGTATTATGCCGACCACAAAGACCAATTTATGGAGCCGGAAAAGGTCCGTGCCCGACACATCCTCATCTCGACCCAGAAGCGCTCGGAGGAGGAGGCCCGTCAACAGGCCGAGGCGGTCCGCGCTCGCTTGAAAGCCGGGGAGGACTTTGCCAAGGTCGCGCAAGCATACTCCGACGACCCCGGGACCCGCGACAAGGGCGGCGACCTGGGGTGGTTCGAGCGGGGTCGAATGGTGCCCGAATTCGAGCAGGTCGCCTTCTCCCTGGCTGTCGGGCAGGTCAGTGAGCCCGTCCGAACGGCCTACGGCTTTCACATCATTCAAGTCTTAGAGAAGCGGTCCCCTCGAGTGCGACCCCTGAGCGAGGTCCGAGAGGAAATCCGCAGGCACTTGGCCCGTCCGGAGGCGATCCGGCAGGCCCAAGCCTTTGCTAAAGAATTAGCCCAGCGGGTGCAGGCTGAGAAAGCCGTTTCGCTGGCTCAATGGGCCCAGCCTCCGAAGGCCGTCTACGTCGATACGGACTTTTGGGCTCCCAACGAGCTTCGGGCCGACGTGCCGGCTCCCATCCGGGACACCGTCTTCTCGCTCCGGACCCCCGGCGAGGTCCGGGGCCCGATCGCCCTTGGCGAAGGGACTTATGCGGTCGTCCAGTGGACGGGGACCCTTCCCCCGACACTTCCGCCCCTAACTGAGGTCCGGGACCGGGTCACTGCCGACTGGAAGGAGGCCCAAAAGATGGGCCTCGCCCGGAAGGAGGCCGAGGAAGTCTATCAGCGAGCCTTGAGCGAGAACGGGGACCTCAAGAAGGCCGCCGAAGGAACTGGCTTCGAGGTCAAGGAGGCCGGGCCCTTCCCAGAGACGGGCCCCGTCGGAGAACTCGGTCAGGCGTCAGACTTAGTCCGGGCCGTCTTTCAGGCCCCGGCCGATGGGGTCCTCCCGCCCATCGAGGTCCCGCACCGAGGCGTCGTCGTAGCGAAAGTCCTCGAACGGAAGACCTTCGACCCCAAGGACTTCGAGGCCCGCTACCACCAGGTCCGGGCCCAGGTCCTCCAACAGAAGCGACAGGCGCTCCTATTCAGCATCCTGGAAGCCCTCAAGGCCAGCGCTCGGGTCGAGACCCTTAAAGACGCTCGGGGCCGGGACCGCTTGGAGAGCCTCTTGTAATCGAGTTGACGCAGGATGCAGGATACATGTCCGAGCCCCGCTCGCTCGAGCGGGGTCGTCAGGCTGGAGCGACGGGGTTTACTGGAAAAGGCGTAGGGGTCAAACCGAAGGCCGGAACTCTAAGCAAGATACGAAGTCGGACCAGGGCGTTCCTTGAAGTCAGACGGCCAGAGTTTAGTCCCCCATTCTTCCGTGGCCTGGATTTCTGACGCCGCCATGACGGCCAGCATCCCGAGACACTCGGTCGGGCTGACCATCGGCGACTTATCCAAGACCATGTCCTACATTTGGCATCCTGTATCCTGCAATCTGAGGAGTCTGCACGATGGCCCATTCACCCCCATGGACGGCTGAGGAGCTGGCCCGGGCGACGGGTGCCGCCGTCATCGGAGACGCGGGGCGCGTATTTTTCGACGTGGCTGAACCGACCACGGCGGAGCCTGGACACCTGACGGTTCTGTTGGACCCCCGGTACCGAGACGCCGTCGCTGCCACGCGGGCCAGTGTCGTCGTCGCCGCCCCGGGGACCGAGGCCGTCCGGTCGGACGTGACGTGGATCTTGCATCCGGACCCCACTGCCGTCCTGTGGGTCCTGGCCGAGTGGCTGGGACTGACGCCGGTCCGGCAGGGCCTTCACCCGACGGCGCAAGTCGACCCTGCCGCCGAGGTCCATCCGACGGCCTGGGTCGGCCCCTTCTGCTACGTGGGTCCCGGCGTGCGGCTCCACGAAGGCGTCCAATTGATGGGGCATTGCGTCCTTTACGGGGATGCGGAGGTCGGGACCGATAGCACCCTCCATGCGGGCGTCGTCGTCTATCCCCGGGTCCAAATCGGGCGGCGGGTCATCGTGCACGCTGGAGCGGTCTTAGGCGGCGACGGCTTCCGGTTTATCCCGCATCCGGAGCGACCCGTCAAGGTGCCTCAGCTCGGACGAGTCGTCATCGACGACGACGTCGAGATCGGGGCGAACACGTGTGTCGACCGAGCCTTCTTGGGCGAGACCCGGATCGGGGCCGGTACCAAGATCGACAACCTCGTGCAGGTGGCCCATAACGTCTCCATCGGACGGGCCTGCCTGATTGCGGCTCAAGCCGGCATCGCCGGCAGCTCCCGGATCGGCCATCGGGTCTGGATGGGCGGTCAGGCCGGCGTGACCGACCACGTGACCGTCGGGGACGACGTCCGACTGGCGGCCCAGACGGGCGTCTCGGGGAACGTGCCAGCCGGCAAGGTCATGGCGGGTTCACCGGCCGTTGAACGGGCTCTGTGGCTTCGGATTCACGCCTTTTTGCGAGAGCTCCCCCGGTGGTTGGAAAAGTTCCGCCGATGGGACCGAATGTGGGGGCAATAGGGGAATTCAATAGATAGGCAGGTGGGGAAAGAGGAATAGCCTGTCGCACGGCCACCGGTGACAGTCGGCCCAGATGGAACCGTCCTATTCTGCAGGTACACTTCCGGCCTGGCGTCGAGGCCTGGATCGATGCGCGGCCAAGCCCCACAGGTCGGAGCTCCTACGATCCATCTGCCTATCTGCTGAGCTGTTAAACCCCCGAATTGCCGAGTACTCGAATCATGGGGATGGTCATCGGCCTGAGTTTCGGTGCTTTCCTCGGATGGTTGGCGTGGCTGGGGTTGGCCGTCGGCCGGACCCTCGGATGGACCGGCCTGGGGACTCACGTCCTAGCCGGCTTGAGCATCGCTCTTTGGAATATGTTCATCCAGTCGATGACCCTCTTCATGTGGATAGCCCTGACCCGGCAAGTCCGAGAACAAACGGCGAGCCGGCTGGACCTGCGTCCCATGGCCGAGTCTCTCCGGCGCTGGCGGAACCGACTGTTTCCATGGATGGTCCTGGGCCTACCCCTGTGGATAGTCCCCCTCGTCACGGGGATGGCCCGGGCTGTCGGACAGGTCTCGACCGGCTTCCATTCGGTGTCAGCTTGGGCCGTCGTGGGCCTGACGGGTGTCCTGACCGTCGTCGAGCTTCGGGGAACTGTACAGCTTGTCCGGGTCCTGGGCACCGTCGATGCCTGTCTACGGGGGATGCCCCTTGTCCCGTATCCGGGTCACGATGGGCCGTCTACGCGGTCAGTGGATTGAGACTCGTCCGGGTCTTCCCTATCGGCCCCTGCCGGCCCGACTTCGAGAAGCCTTCTTCTCCCATGTCGGGTCGGACATCGAGGGCCACCACTTCCTGGACGGCTTCGCCGGAACGGGCCTGGTGGGTGTCTACGCCCTCAGTTTAGGTGCCGCCTATGTCATCTTCATCGAGAAGGACGTCCGGGCCGCCCGACTGTTGGAGCGAAACTTGCGACGCTTGGGACTCGCTGATCAGACGGACCTGCGGGTCGGGGATATCCAGCGAGTCTTAACCCGACCGCCGGCCGTGCCGGTGGATTGGGTCTTCCTGGGGCCACCCTACGATTTTCCGACGGCCCGCCTGGAGAGTGTTCTGAGTCGACTGGTCCAGTCGGGCTGGACGGGGGCCGACGCCCGCTTAGCTATCCAGCGGTTTAAGAAGACCCCGCCGCCGAGTACGGCCGGCTGGGAACTCTACGGGACCCTCACCCACGGCGACGACGTGATATACTTGTTTCGACGCATGGCTGGGAAATCCGACCGTTCGGCCGATGGACGGATGGGTCGCACGGCCACCAGTGACGGTCGTCCCGAACTCAGAAAGTCGGCTCCAATAGAACTGTCTGTTCTGCAGGTATGCTTCCGGCCTGGCGTCGAGGCCTCGACCGGATGTCGGGTCAAGCCGTACAGGCCAGAGATCCTATTGAATTTCCAAACTTCCGAACGGCCGGATTGCCCTGAGAGATATCGATTGCCTTGAGAGGCATCCATGTCGCACCCGATGGGTCCCTGGGCGGAGCCGGTGATGGGACGTACGGGTACTTCTCAGAGCCTCGCCGAGGCTGCTCGGCGGACGCTTCGCCAGTGGCGGACGCCGGCTGACCTGGAAGAAGCCCGAAGCCTCCAGTGGGCCTTGGCTCGACAGGTCCGAGCGGAAGACGGACCGACCCGCTGGCGGTGGGTCTTGGGTCTGGACAGCGCTTTCGTCGAGGGGGGCCGTCGCATCGTGGCCGGGGCCGTCCTGTGGGATGCTGCTCAGCGGACGAAGAATTCCCCTACGTGCCGGGCTTCCTGTCCTTCCGGGAGACACCGGGTTACCTGCGGGTGATGACCTACGTCGACCATCCCGTCGACGTCCTGATCGTCGACGGCCAGGGGACGGCCCACCCCCGAGGCTTCGGAATCGCATGCCACATCGGCGTCCTCCTGAACTGGCCGACGATCGGTGTCGGCAAGAGCCGACTCTTCGGCCGGCACGAGACACCGGCTCCGAACGCCGGCCAGTGGGTTCCCCTGTGGCATCCCCGGACCGGTGTCGTCATCGGGGCTGTCCTGACGACGCGGCCTCGAACCCGGCCTGTCTACGTCTCGCCGGGCCATCGAGTCTCCCTGGACCGGGCCGTGGCCATCGTCCTTGACTGTTGCGATGGCTATCGGCTCCCCGAGCCCCAGCGGCAGGCGGACCAGTGGGTCCGACAGGTGCGAAGCCGAGTCCCAGGTGCCGGTCCTCTGGTCCCAGACGAAGGGAACCGGGGAGGATAAGGCCTCGCAGGGAGATAGCCTGCCCCTGGGACCTGGAACCCAGTGAGGGTGAGACCATGGGTACGAAGGGTCTTCCGACAAACGGACAGGCACCCGAAGACTTCGAAACCCGGATGGCCCTCCTCCGAGAAGAAATGGTCCAGCGACAGTTGATCGACCGAGGCATCCGGGACGAGCGGGTCTTGGCCGCCCTGCGGAAGGTCCCTCGCCACCGATTTGTCCTCCCTGAGTACGTCTACGACGCTTATGACGATGGGCCTCTCCCCATCGGGGCCTGCCAGACGATCAGTCAGCCGTACATCGTCGCCCTGATGACCGAACTCCTCCATCTGCAGGGTCCGGAGCGGGTCCTGGAGGTCGGCACGGGTTCAGGGTATCAGACGGCGATCCTGGCCGAGTTAGCGCGGGAGGTTTACACCGTCGAGTTGGAAGCTGACCTCTTGGAGCGGGCCCGGCAGGTCTTGACGGCGATGGGGTACAACAATATTTATTTTCGAAATGATGACGGATCCGCAGGATGGCCCGAGGCGGCCCCCTTCGACGCTATCATCGTCACGGCCGCCCCTCCGGAAGTCCCGCCAGCCCTGATCGAGCAACTCCGCGTCGGCGGCCGCCTCGTCATCCCCGTCGGTTCATGGGACCAGGACCTTCGACTCATCGTCAAGTACGGCCCAGAGCCGACCGACTCTACGGTCCAGTCGATCACGCCCGTCCGCTTCGTCCCCCTGCGGACCCGTCGGTATGAAGGGGCCTAGGACCCAGAG
>JANXAA010000068.1 GCA_025061865.1 Acidobacteriota bacterium
CGGCGACCATACCGCCGCCCTGCTGGACGATGGCGGCGACCTCGTGGGTCGACCGACCCGTCGTGATGACGTCCTCCACGATCCAGTAGGCTCGGCCCGTCTCGATGCGCTGGTCTCTCCGGAGGAGGAGCTTATCGCCGACCCGCTCGGCGAATAGAAAAGGCGTCTGCAAGGTCCGGGCAACCTCGTAACCGATCAGGATGGCCCCTAAGGCCGGGCTGATACTGACGTCAGGTGCCCCCCGGGACCGAATCGCCTCGCCCAAGCCCCGGCCCAGCTCCTCCGCATACCAGGGAAATTGTAGAATGCGGGCACACTGAACGTACGTATCCGCGTGCCGGCCCGAGCTGAGAAGGAAGTGACCCTTCAGGATCGCTCCGTTCTGATACAGGATTCGATACCAACGGTCCCGCATGGGAGATTAGAAATTCGGATCTTACAGGATGTACCGACTCAGGTCTTGATTCTGGACGATATCTCGGAGCTGACGCTGGACATACGCCTGCGTGATGGTGACCTGCTGATTCCGCAGTTCATCAGCATAAAAGCTGACTTCCTCCAAGACCTTTTCCATGACCGTGTGGAGACGCCGGGCCCCAATGTTCTCCAACTGTTCATTCAATCGAGCCGCCATAGCGGCAATCTCTTCAAGGGCGTCATCAGTGAACTCGATGGTGACGCCCTCCGTCGCCAGGAGGGCCTGGTACTGCTTAGTCAGGGCGTTTTCCGGCTCCTTCAAGATACGCACGAACTCGGCGGCTCCCAGGGCCTCCAATTCGACCCGGATGGGGAACCGGCCCTGCAGTTCGGGGATCAGGTCCGACGGCTTCGTCACGTGGAAGGCTCCGGCGGCGATGAACAGGATGTGATGCGTCCGGACGGGGCCGTATCGGGTCACGACCGTCGTCCCCTCGACGATAGGCAGGAGGTCCCGCTGAACGCCCTCCCGGCTGACATCCGGACCATGGCCCGTCTCCCGACCGGCGATCTTATCGATCTCGTCGATGAAGATGATACCGTCCTGCTCGGCTCGCCGGAGGGCCTCCTGAGTGACGGCGTCCATGTCGATAAGCTTCTCCTGCTCTTCCCGCTCGAGGTACTCGAGGGCCTCGGGGACCCGAAGCCGCTGACGCTTCGTCCTCTGGAAGACGTTGGGCGCGAGTTCCCGGAAAGCCGCTTCTAACTCTTCCATCCCGGCCATCTGGCTCAGGAAGGCAAACGCGGGGGGCGTCTTCTCCTGAACGTCCAGCTCGACCCACTGGTTGTCCAGTTCACCCTGGAGGATCCGCTCTCGAAGCTCCCGCCGCTCGGCCCGATGGAGGTCCCGCTGGCGCTGCCGCTCGGCCGGCGATGCTCGGGGGTCCAACCGGAGGCCTGGGGTCAGGAGGTCGACCAGGCGGTCCAGGGCGTTTTCCCGGGCCTTCACCTGGACCCGCTGGATATGCTCCTGCTTGACCATTTGGACGGCGATCTCGGCCAGGTCCCGGACCATCGACTCGACGTCCCGACCGACGTAGCCGACTTCCGTGTACTTGGTCGCTTCGACCTTCAAGAAGGGAGACCGCACGAGCCGGGCCAGGCGACGGGCGATCTCGGTCTTGCCGACGCCCGTCGGCCCGATCATTAGGATATTTTTGGGGGCGATCTCTTCGGCGACTTCCGAGGGAAGCAAGCGCCGCCGGATGCGGTTCCGGACGGCGATGGCCACAGCCCGCTTGGCCTTTTCCTGACCGACGATGTACTTGTTCAGCTCCTCGACGATCCGGCGCGGCGTGAGATATTGGACGATTTCCTGCTGAGCTTCTTCCAGCCCATCGATTTTCGGGACTTGCATCGTCAGTCCTCGGCGTTCAGCGTCTCGATGATGATGTTCTCGTTGGTGTAGACGCAGATCTGGGCAGCGATCTTCATGGCTTGTTGGGCGATCTCGGCCGCCGACAAGCTTGAAAACTGCATGAGGGCCCGAGCCGCCGCCATAGCGTAAGGCCCCCCCGACCCGATGGCCAAGACGTTATCGTCTGGCTCGATCAAGTCCCCGCCCCCGGACAGTAAGAACATCTTCCGAGCGTCGGCTACGATCAGAAAGGCTTCCAGATGCCGCAAGACCCGGTCCGTCCGCCAGTCCTGGGCCAACTCGACGACCGCCCGTGGGAGGTTCCCCCGGAATTCCTCTAAGCGGGACTCGAAGCGAGTCAGTAAGGCGAAAGCGTCGGCCGCCGAACCGGCAAAGCCGGCCAGGACCTTATCGTGGTACAGTCGACGGATTTTCCGGGCCGTCTGCTTAATCCGCATGTCATGGAAGGTCACCTGGCCGTCGCCGGCCATCGCCACTTGGCCCTTGTGGCGGACACAGACGACGGTCGTCCCGTGGAACTTCAGCTTCTCCCGGTGGCCTGGTACCATCATCCGACTCCCGTCTGCCATCGGCGTGGGACAGAGTCAGCGCCCTACGTGGTGCGGAAGGGGGGACTCGAACCCCCACGGGAGGACCCCATCGGATCCTAAGTCCGACGCGTCTGCCATTCCGCCACTTCCGCACCCGATGGGTACTCGAAACTGGACCTACCTCACGATGGGCGGAGTTTAGTTTATGTTCGCCCCACGGGGATGTCCATCACGACCGAGTCATTCGTCCAGGCAGGAAGAGACGCGAGGGATGGGGTGCGGGATAGGGCCCGGATGCTGGGTGTCAGGTCCCGCAGGCAAGAGGCCGCGGACCATAGCCCCCACTTGTTCCAGACAGTTCGGGCCTCCCCTCGGCTCAAGACGGGGCCGACGGGTCTTCCCAAGTGTCTGGAGTTCGGAGTCTGGGGTGTTTATTCCTGGGGCACAGGCCCCCTTCACTCGGAACGGGGCAGTGTGACCCCTGTCTGGGCCTGGTACTTGCCCCGACGGTCGGCGTAGGACGTCTCACAGACCTCGTCGGCCCTCAGGAAGACGACCTGGGCGATCCCCTCATGAGCATAAAGACAGACGGAGAAACGCCCGCCGTTGACGAGGGCCATCGTGATGTGGCCCTCCCATTCGGGCTCCAGGGGCGTTACGTTCACGATGAGGCCACACCGGGCGTAGGTCGATTTCCCGAACACGAGACCCAAGACATGCCGAGGGATCCGGAAGTACTCTAAGCTCCGGGTCAGGACCGTCTCGCCCGGCTGGATCCAGAAGCGGTCGGCTGAGACTGTCTCGACACTTCCCCCAAACGGCCGCTTCGGGTCCCAGCCCTCATTCGGGACATACCGGTGAAATTCCGGGGCCAGGCGCAAGTCGTAGCCGTAGCCGGCCGTCCCGTAGGAGATCACACCCGACCGGACGAGCGTCGGCTCGAAGGGCTCGATCATCCGGTATTGCTCGACCAGGGCCCGAATCTGATGGTCTGACAGGACGCCCATGGGCACCTCCCTAAATTATGCCTCTGGGGTCGAGTCCACCGCTTGCAACCCCAAGGCGCCATTCGCGACCCGCCACCTTCTTCTTCAATCTATCCCCCCGTTCCGGGCAGGACGTCGGCCGACGGTCCCAGGAGTCGGTCCGGCCGAAGGACCTCATCGGCCTCGCTCGGCGTGAGGAGGCCCATCTCGACGACGACCTGCCGGACGGTCTTCCGCTCCTTGTATGCCCGATAGGCGATCTCGGCCGCCCGGTCGTAGCCGACCCGCAGGGCCAGGGGGGTCACCAGGGCCATCGACCACTCCATGAGCTCCCGACAACGTTCTCGGTCGGCCTGAATCCCGAGGACGCACTTCTCCGTCAGGACCCGGCCGGCGTTACCCAGCAGGCGGATACTCTCCAGCGTGTAATAGGCCATCATCGGTTTCATGACGTTGAGCTCCAGGAGACTCCCCTGGACGCCCATCGTGACGGCCACGTGCATGCCCATGACAGCGGCGGCGACCTGCGTCATCATCTCGGGGATGACGGGGTTGACCTTCCCGGGCATGATGGAACTCCCCGGCTGGAGAGCCGGCAAGACGATCTCCCCGATAGCCGTCCGAGGCCCCGAGCTGAGCAGACGCAGGTCATTGGCGATCTTCATGAGACTGGCGGCCAGGGTGTTAAGGGCACCCGTCGTCTCGATGAGGGCGTCCCGACTCGCCAGGGCTTCGAAGAAATTCTCGGCCGGCCGGAAGGGAATCCCCAACCGTCGAGCGATCTGGGCGATTGTGCGGGCCGAAAATGCAGGATGCGTGTTTAAGCCCGTCCCGATGGCCGTACCGCCGAGAGCCAGCTCTTCCAAATGGGGGAATGTCGCCCGTAGGCGGACGATCCCCTTCCGGACCTGAGCCGCATAGCCGCTGAACTCCTGCCCCAGCGTCATAGGCACGGCGTCTTGCATATGGGTCCGTCCAATCTTGACGACGTCGGCGAACTCTTGGGCCTTGGCTGCCAGAGCCTCGGCCAACTCCTCCAAAGCCGGCAGGAGATGCTCTTGGAGTTGAGTCCGGACGGCGACGTGGATAGCGGAGGGGATCACGTCGTTACTGGATTGACCCCGGTTGACGTGGTCGTTTGGATGGACCGGGTATCGATTCCCGCGAGAGTGACCCAGGATTTCGTTCGCCCGGTTGGCTAAGACCTCGTTCATGTTCATGTTCGTCGACGTGCCCGAGCCTGTCTGAAAGACGTCCAAAGGAAAGTGGTCGTCCCAGCGACCCTCATAGACCTCTTCGGCCGCCTGGATGATAGCATCGGCCAGGGTCCGGTCGATGAGGCCGAGCTCGGCATTCGTCTCAGCGGCATAGCGCTTGATGAGAGCCAAGGCCCGAATCACGGGCGTCGGGATGCGGTAGCCGCTGATAGGGAAGTTCTCGACGGCCCGTTGGGTCTGGGCACCCCAGAGGGCCCAGGCCGGCACCCGCACTTCACCCATCGAGTCCCGCTCCGTACGGTATTCCGACCCGGACATCGGAAGTCTCCTCCTCGGATGTCGATATCAGGATGCAAGATGCGGTCTCGGGTCCGAGGCCTCAGGTCCACCGGAATTGGGGCTTCAGGGGCCTGGGGATTCGGAGCTAGGGTCAGGCTTTTTCCGACCCCTAAAGCCCAATAACTAACACCGATAGCCAGGACCCGAGACCTTTGCGTCCTACACGCGCATCTTGTATCTTGCATCTCATTATACCGGTGCTGAATCGGTGATGCCCCAACTCCATGCCATTGACACGGTCTTGTTCGACTTGGACGGGACGCTGTACACCCCGGCCGGTCTCATCCCAGGAGCCGTCGAGGTCGTTCAGACCCTTAAAGCTCAGGGACTCGTCGTCCGGTTCGTTACGAACACGACGTCCCGAAGTCGGTCGGCTCTGGCTGAACGGCTCAGAGCCCTGGGTTTTCCTGTGGAAGCCCCCGAGATCTACAGCCCGACTTGGGCGGCCGGGGCATACCTCCGGGCCCGGGGTGCCCGGGCCTGCCTGCTCGTCCCTCCAGGTGCCTTGGAAGACTTCGCCGACGTCCCGATAGACGATGAGCATCCCGACTACGTCGTCATCGGCGACCTGGGCGAGGCCTGGACCTTCGAGAAACTCAACCGGGCCTTTCGGCTCATCCTCGAACAGGGCGCTCAGCTCATCGGCCTGGGCCGGACGAAATACTGGCAAGGCCCGGATGGCCTCCGTCTGGACGTGGGGCCTTTCGTGGCGGCTCTGGAGGAGGCGACGGGTCGGCCGGCCTTGATCCTGGGCAAGCCGGCCCCGGCCTTTTGGGAGACCCTCCTGCGGGACCTGAGCCGGCCGACCGAACGGGTCGTCATGGTCGGTGACGACATCGAGGTCGACGTTGCCGGCGCCCAACGGATCGGCCTGCGAGGCGTCCTCGTCCGGACCGGCAAGTTCCGGCCGGCTGACCTGGAGCGAGGCATCCAGCCCGACGCCGTGCTGGCGTCGGTTGCCGAATTACCGGCCCTCATCTTCGCAAGGGATGCAGGGACTGACCTTGGAAATTCCGGCCCGGCAGTTTATCTTTGATACAGCGCATCTGATAGGGACCGAAGGGGCGGCCGTTCCCCCTAAGTCGGACGAGATCGGGGGACCTCTTCTTGACGGGCGGTGAAATCGTCCCTTGCGCGGGTATCCAGACGGCTGGACGGCGACCCCACGGCTACGTAGGGGGACGAAGATAGGACCGGACCTTCTTAGTCAACGACGAGACGTAAGGACGACACGCAAGGGGCTCAGATAGAAGAGTAAAAATTCCACGCCGGAGTGGCGGAACTGGCAGACGCGCCAGACTCAAAATCTGGTGGGGTTCGCGCCCCGTGCGGGTTCGACTCCCGCCTCCGGCACCCTTCCCCTCCCTCCTTCGCTCAGTCGGACCTCGGGGTACGGCCTTTCGAATCGTCAGGGCCTAAAATATGAGGATGGGGGACCCTGATATCGCTTCGTCCATGCGGAGTTTGGGCATTAGGTTCGGGGTGCTGGGTAGCTGGGATCAGGGATCCTGCTTTTTCTGACCCCTGAGGGCTCAATCTCAAAGATCCAACGAGGTCGGCTATGACCGACAAGCCGGTGTTTCGTCCCATCAGTGACTACATCTGGGAGGCCGAGCCCGTCGGTGACATGCGGGTCCCGGCTCGGGTCTTTGCCTCTAAGAAGCTGTGGGACCTCATCCAGCGGGACAACAGCCTGAAGCAGTTGTGTAACGTGGCGACGCTCCCGGGCATCGTCGGCTGGGCTTTGGCGATGCCGGACATCCACGAGGGCTACGGTTTTCCCATCGGGGGCGTAGCGGCCTTCCGGGTCGAAGACGGAATTATATCACCTGGTGGCGTAGGTTATGATATCAACTGTGGAGTCCGAGTTGCCGTCACGAACCTGACCCAGAAAGACCTGGAAGGGAAGGTCGAACGGCTGGCCGATATCCTGTTCGAAACAGTCCCGACGGGTGTCGGGGCCCACGGGGCTATTCGGAAGTTGAGCCGGGAGGAACTCCGGCAAGTCGTCGTCCGGGGCGCCCGATGGGCCGTCGAGGAAGGCTTTGGTACCTCGGAAGACTTGAAGCACACGGAGGAAAACGGCTGTCTGGCCGGGGCGGACCCGGACAAGATTTCCCACCGGGCCTATGAACGAGGCGCTGACCAGCTGGGAACTCTGGGGTCCGGCAATCACTTTGCCGAGGTCGACGTCATCGACGAAGTTTACGATGGGGCGGCAGCCCGTCGGCTGGGCCTCTCGGTCGGACAAGTCGTTTATCAGATCCACTGTGGCTCCCGCGGTTTCGGGCACCAGATTTGCGATGACTACCTGGGCGTCATGTACCGGGCCGTCCAGAAGTATGGCATCCGCTTGCCGGACCGCCAGCTCGTGTGTGCGCCCCTGTCGTCCCCGGAGGCGCAGGACTACCTGGCGGCGATGCGAGGGGCAGCCAATTTTGCGTGGTGCAACCGGCAGATCATCATGGCTCTGATGGCGCAAGCCTTCCAGAAGGCTCTGGGTATCTCGCCCCGGGACTTGGGGGCCCGGCTCTTGTACGACGTATGCCACAATATCGCCAAGATTGAGGAACATGTGATCGATGGCTCACGGGTAAAGGTCTGCGTCCATCGAAAGGGTGCGACGCGGGCCTTTCCGCCGGGTCGACCCGAGGTCCCAGCCGACTATCGGGATATCGGCCAACCCGTTCTGATTCCCGGCGACATGGGGCGAGTCTCGTACGTGCTCCTGGGGAAACCGAAGGCGATGGAACTGACCTTTGGGAGTTCCTGCCACGGAGCGGGGCGGGTCATGAGCCGGGCCCAGGCCAAGCGTGTGGCGGCCCATCGGAACATCGAGCGGGAGCTCCGGGAAATGGGCATCATCGTCCGGGGTGAGAGTCGGGCGACCATCGACGAGGAGATGTCGGAGGCTTACAAGGACGTGAGCGAGGTCGTCGAGGTCGTCCATCAGACGGGCATCAGTACGAAGCTGATGCGTCTCCGGCCCGTCTGCGTCATCAAGGGGTAGGTTCTGGGTACCGGGTCCCAGGTCCTGGGATGCAGGGCCCTGAGGTTCGTCTATGGCGACATGCCAGCCATGTCGGGATACGGGTTGGGTGCCGGTCGAGCGGGGGGGCGTCGCCGGTGTCCGGCCGTGCGCGTGCCGTCGAGAGCGGGAGCTTCGGTACCGTCTTCAAGGGGCCGGGATCCCGCCCCGCTTTCTGGATGCGGAATTCGACACGTTTCAGCCGATTCACGAGTCGCAGGCTTACGCCTTAGAGCTGGCCCTCCAATTTACACGGTCTTATCCCGATGTAGAAAGCGGTCTCTTCTTCATCGGCCCGACAGGGGTCGGCAAGACGCACCTGATGGTCGCCATCCTCAAGGCCCTGGCCCAGCGGGACGTGCCGGTCCTCTTCTGCGACTGTAACGAGCTCCTGACCCAGCTCCGGCGCTCTTACAGTCGGGAAGCATCGGTCTCGGAAGCGGACCTGATCCAGCCCCTGTTGGAGACCGAGCTTGTTTTCCTAGATGACTTGGGGGCGCATCGGGCCAGCGAGTGGGTTTTCGACGTCCTGTTTTCGATCATCAACTATCGGTACAATCATCGGAAGCCCCTCCTGGTGACCAGCAACCTCATCGTGGATCGGCCCGGAGAAGACGTCCGGAGTCTCCTGGTCAGCCACCTCTCCCAACGGGTCTTCTCCCGGCTTGCCGAGATGTGTCTGATCACCGTCATTCGGGGTCCCGACTACCGGGTCGAGATCCGCCAGCCGGCCTGGCAACAGACCCGGGGTACGGGGGACGGCTTGACCCAGACGAATCTCAGGATCGGGTCGAACCCACCGTCGGCCTCGCCGGCCGGAGGCGGGGGCCGGGGCCGGAGGGGTCCGGCGACCGGCCGGCTGGTCCAGCCCCCCCACGAATCTTAGGGAGGGGCCCAGGTCCCGGTGGTGGGTGGAACCTAACTTCTATCTAATCCTCCACCCAAAATCCGGGAG
>JANXAA010000069.1 GCA_025061865.1 Acidobacteriota bacterium
GTGACTCCCGAGGTGGAGAAAGAGCTGGCCCGTCGTATCCAGCAGGGCGACGAAGAGGCCTTGCGCCGCCTCGTCGAGGCCAATCTGCGGTTCGTCATCAAGATTGCCAAGAAATACCGGGGCTACGGTGTCCCCTTCGTCGACCTTATTAATGAAGGCAACTTGGGCCTCATCGAGGCAGCCCGCCGGTTTGACCCCGAGCGGAATGTGAAGTTCACGTCCTACGCCGTGTGGTGGATTCGGCAGGCCATCCTCCAGGCCCTGTCAGCCTTAGGCCATCCCCTCCGCCTGCCGCCCAAAGTCGCCAACATGGTCTACCGCGTCGGTCAGACGATCCAGCGGCAGGCCGGGGAACTCCGACGGCGGCCGACGATCCGGGAAATCGCCGAGGAACTTCATGTCTCCGAGCGGAATTTGGAAAACATCCTGGAGCTGGCCGCACCCGGGATCTCCCTGAGCCAGCCTGTCGACCAGGAGGGCGACATCGTCGTCGGGGAGACCATCAGCGATGAGTCCGTTCATCTGGAGGAACAAGCTTTCTCCAAGATCGTCCAGGAACTCCTGGAAGAGGCCATGCAGGAACTCGACCCCAAGGAACGCAAGATCCTGGAATTGCGATTTGGCCTAAAGGGCCACCGGACCCATACCCTTAAGGAGATTGGTAAGATCGTCGGCCTCTCTCGGGAGCGGGTCCGTCAGATCGAGATGAAGGCCATCGAGAAGCTCCGCCAGCACCAGAAGATCAAGGCTATCCTCTCGAACTTGAACTGACCCTAAAAAGGGCGTGCTGGGCATCGGGGTCCCTGGTCCCGGTTAATAACTAATACAGCCGTTTACCCCGCGAGAGTCCTGGGCGATGAAGCCTTTCCGGCCCTTCGAAAAGGACGGTCCTTCAAGTATGGGGCAGATGGGCCGGTCGGCCCGTAGGCAAGTCGACCCGTGTTCCACGACCGGTGGCCTATTTGCCCCCCGGCTTAAGTAGGATTGCCTAAAATCGCGCTTCTCGGACAATAGAAAAGTTCGATCAGACCCTATTTGCAGGGGGTTGACTGTTCTGATGACTGGGACCTGATACCCGGCCCCTACGTGAGATATTTCATGACAACTTCCCTCCGTTCCGAACGCGCTCGATTGATGGGTCCGGCGGCCCGGATTCGATGGGGCCGTCTTATCCGGGCCGAGCGCCCGGCTCCCGACCGGTGGGTGTGGACCCTCCAGGCCGGCGGTCAGAGCTTTACGTGGGAAGTCGCCGAGGTGGACCTGGCCGGCCGGACCTGGCGTCTGGGCGACTGGTGGCTCGTCGCCCTGGAAGCCCCGCCGGGGGTTCCGGTCGCCGAGTGCCTGACACCTACCCAAGCCTGGTCATCTGACCATCCTTGGGCCCAGGCTTCGACCTGGACAGCCAGCACCCACCGGTGGACCGTCCTCCGCCAAGTCCGTCAGTTCTTCTACGACCGAGATTACACTGAAGTCGATACGCCCCTGTTGGTCGCCTCTCCGGGGATGGAACCCTTTCTGGATCCCTTCGAGACTACATTTGCCCAAGGGAGCCGCCGGGTCCGAGTCTACCTGCCATACTCGCCCGAATACGGAATGAAAAAGCTCCTGACCCTGGGCTGGACCCGTATCTTCCAGATCGCCCACGCCTTCCGGAACGGCGAACTCAGCCGATGGCATGAGCCTGAATTTCTCCTCCTCGAGTGGTACCGGGCCTTGGCGGACTACCAGGCGATCATGACGGAAGTCGAGGCACTCCTGGTCTACCTGACCCGCCATCAGGCAAATCGGGTTCCCTGGGACGAGGGGACCCTGGACCTCACGCCCCCGTGGCCCCGTGTGCCCTTTGCCGAAGCCATCCGGCAGTTTACGGGGATCGACATCTGGGCCTATCTCGACGACGTCGAAGGCCTCCGCCGGTCCGTCGAGACCAGTGGCCTCGGTCCCATGCCGGCGGGTCTCGACTGGAATAACGCCGTCCTCTGGCTCTTCATTTCCCACGTGGAACCCCGCTTGGGGCGGGACCGGCCTGTCTTCATCATCGACTACCCGGCCTCCATGGCTGCCCTGGCCCGGGTCCGGGAAACCGACGGCGTGGCCGAGCGGTTTGAACTCTACGTCGGCGGACTGGAGCTGGCCAACGGCTTCACGGAGCTGACCGACCCCGTAGAGCAGGCTCGCCGGTTCGAACAGGAACGGGAAGAGCGCATCCGGCGAGGCGTACCCCCTGTACCGGTCGACGAGGCCTTCCTGGAATCCCTCCGACTGGGGCTTCCCCCGGCCGGCGGCGTAGCCCTCGGCATCGACCGTCTGATCGCCTTCCTCATGAGCGCCCCCGACGTCGCTGCCACCCTCCCTTTCCCCTTCGCCCACCGCCTGGCCCTGGAATGGGCGTGTTGAGGCCTGTGGGCATAAAAGACCCAGATACGGCCTTGCTGACGCGGATTTGGGCGTTTGACCCTGGGTGCTGGATATCGGGTCCGGTCATTCACCGGACACCGAATGAATTACCGTTGGAGGACGACGACGGTTTGGGTCCACCGGTCGTGAGGGAGCTGACGGCCCCAGAGGAAGGGAATGATAAGGCCCAAGCCGACCGGCAGGACGAGGAGGACCAACAGGACGGCCCGGATCAAGGCCCGAAAGAAAGACGGCGGGAGGCCTGTGTCGACGTCGACGACGGCCGTCTGCGTCAACCAGTTGCCGGGTGTGCGGCCCCGGCCCAGCGTCCAAGAGAGGCTCAGGTAGAGGACAAACACGAGGACCTCCAGGCCGCTGAGCCGTAGGTAGTTAATCCGCAGGAGTGTCCGATAGGGTGACTCGACGACGACCGTCCCGGGTTCGGCCCGGACCCGACCGATGGGTGTTTCGACGGTGACATGCGAGCCTTGCGCCTCGACTTTCCCCAGGGGGGTCTCCATTTGGACGAAGGGAGACGTAGACGTCGATTCTGCCGATACATCCCCCCGCGTTACTGCCGGCGGGTGCCAATGCACGAACCAGGGCCGCAAGATCCAGCCGACTAAGAGTCCAAAGCTCGTGCTGAAGATCAGGACGTCCATATAGAAGCTGATGAGCCGTCGCCACCAGGGGCTGGGTCGGTAGAAAGGGCGCACGTCTTGGGAGGCCTGCATGGGGGGCTCGGTGTCGCCGGTCAAGGACGAAAGGGCATAGACGGTCACCGGCTGGGGGATCCCCTTGAACACAAAAGCCCCGACTCGGCTGACCGTCTCGTTTTCCCAGTGACCTACGTGGTAAGCCGCCTCGGTCAGGCAGACAGCCCCACCCCGGACACCATCCGCCAGCCGGAAGACCAGATTGACGGCATCGCCATGGACGTCCCCCTCCGCGTCTACGCCGACCTCGCCGACATGAATGGCCACCCGAATCGGGAGGGTACCGACCCCCGGCAGGCTCAGGTCGCACCGTCGTCGCAGGGCGTCGGCAGCCCGGACAGCGTCAGTGATCGTCTCGAATACGCTGAGCGTGCCGTCTCCCAGAGTCTTGACCAGACGTCCGCCATGCTCTCGAATGACGGACCCGACCTCGGCATGATGACGGGCGATAAAGGCCTCGACGTCCTCTCGCTCAGCCCGGCCGGCGGCCTCCGTAAATCCTTGGAGGTCGGTCACGACGATGGCCAAGATCCGATGCTCCATGAGCCACCGCCTGTGAGCTCAGGATACAATACGCAGGATGTAGGATACAAGGTCTGGTATCAGGTCCCGGGCGCCGGGTCCCAGCCCAAAGGCCCCCAACCTGGAGGGCCTCGACATCCGGCACCTGGGACCGGGCCTTGCCTCCTGCATCTTGCATCCTGTATCCTGCATCCACCTGCAGTTTTGTCTGCCTTAGGAGGGGTGGAGGATGCATGAAAGGACAGGCGTTTTTCGATTTATGAGTCTTATCCTGGCGGCCGGCCTCATCGCCGGACCCGGCCGGGCTTTCGCTCAGCCGGCCAACGACTATCACCTCTTCGGGACGGTCAAAGACACCCGAGGGAATCCCATCCCCGGCGCCCGGATCGTCCTCCGGGAGAAGGGCGGCTGGAAGGAACACGTCATCACGACGGACAAAAACGGGAAATACGACCGGTGGTTCATCCCTCACGGCATTTACGAGACCCGTATCGAAAAGCCCGGTTATCGGACCCTGACCTTCGAGTGGGACCTGTCGGGCTATCGGGACGAACCTATCCCCGTGGAGCGTCATTTCGTCCTCGTCTCGGAGGAGGAAATTCGCCAGCAGGAGCGGGCCCAGCAGGCTCAAAAGGACGCCGATGCGGCCGTCCAGGCCTTCAACCAGGGAGACTGCTCGACAGCCACCGCCAAGTCCCGGGCCGTCCTGGAATTCGACCCCCAGTACTACGTCAGCTATCTCATCCTGGCCCGTTGCGCCGTCCGGGAGAAGAAATGGGACGAAGCCATCGCTCACTACCAGAAGACCCTCTCCATCAAGGCCGACATCCCAGAGGCCCACTTTGACCTGGCGGTCCTCTATGTCGAAAAGCAAGACTGGGCGAATGCCCTGACCGAGTTCCAGAAGGCCCTCGAGCTGAAGCCCGACTTCGTCGAGGCCCTTGACCAGATGGCCCGCATTTATTACAACCAGAAACAGTGGGACAAGTGTATCGAGGCCGTCGACCGGATCCTGACCCAGAAAAGCGACTATGCATGGGCCTATCGCCTTGGCGGCTACGCCTGGGCCCAGAAGGGCGACCTGGCCAAGGCGGCCGATTATTTTAAAAAATATCTGGAATTGAATCCTAACGCTGAAGACCGCAAGGTCGCCGAGGACGTCATCCGCGCTGGGGCGGCCAAGAAGCCAACCGGTGGCACCTCTAAGAAGCCCAGCCTATATTAAGCCGGATATTGGGCATTGAGTTTTAGGGGGGTCGGGAGCCCGTTCCTTGCCCTGACCCCTGACCCTCCATACCTCACATTGAAACGATGCGGTACCCTATCGTCGAGAGCTTAAAAAAGCAACGGGAACGGGAACGCTTCCTGATTCCGCTCAAGCGGCACGCCCCCCGGCGGGTCGCCCTGGCCCATCCCAATACGTACCACGTCGGGATGTCGAACCTGGGCCTCCAGGCGGCCTACCGGGTGTGGAACGAAGAGCCGGATTTCCTGTGCGAGCGGTTCTTTCTCCCGACGGCCGCTCAGCAGGCGGCGTATGTCCAGAGTCGGACACCCCTCCTGACTGTCGAGTCTCAACGGCCCGTCGACGAGTTCGACGTCGTCGCCTTCTCGATTTCCTTTGAGCTGGACTACGTCTGGCTCGTCCGCATGCTCCGGATGGCCCACCTGCCGGTGTATGGGGTAGATCGGGTCGAGGGCCATCCGCTCGTCGTCGTCGGAGGTCCCTGCGCGTGGATGAACCCCCTGCCGATGGCGCCTTATGTAGACGTCTTCGCCCTGGGGGACGCCGAACCCTTGATTCCAGTCATCGATGAAGCCATCCGAAGCTGTCGGACCCGGACCGAGCGGCTGACCTTCTTAGCGAGTCGGCCCGGCTTTTACGTCCCGGCCGTTCACGGGACCGCCCCGGTCGCCTTGAAGGCGAAGGTCCTCCGGCCTCGCTTTGTCTCGGCCCGAATGGCCATCGACCCGCCGTACTCCTGCATCCTGACGCCGGATACGGAGTTCGGCAACACGTTCCTCGTCGAGATCATGCGGGGCTGTGTGCACTGGTGTCGCTTCTGCTGGATCGGTTACAATCACAGCCTGCGCTTCGCTTCGGCCGAGCGCTTCCTCGAGATCATTCGGAGGTACGCCCCGGCGGACGCGACCGTCGGCATCCTCGGTGGCTCCCCGACAGACCATCCCGAATTCCGGACTATGCTTCAGGCCCTCGTCGAGGAGGGTCGCCCCGTGACGGTCAGTTCCCTCCGCATCGACACCCTCGACGAAGAACTCCTGACGCTCCTCCGGCGGGCCGGCAAGCGGAGCGTGACGATGGCGCCCGAGACGGGGAGTGACGAACTCCGGCGGGTCGTCCGGAAGCCCCTGACGAACGACGACCTCTTCCGGGCCGTCGAGACCATCGCCCGCCTCGGCTTTCAGTCTGTCAAACTCTACTACATCATCGGATTTCCGACCGAGACGTGGGACCATCTCCGGGAGACTGTCGAAGGCCTCCGGCGCTTGTCGGCCATCGCCCAGCGGTACGCGTCTCACCTCGTCATCCGGCCCAGCTTCAACTGCCTGATTCCTAAGCCGGGCACGCCCTTCCAGTATGCGGCCATGGAGCCCGAGGACGTCCTGACGGAGAAGATCAACTACCTGAAGCGGGAGTTGAACCGACTCCCCTATGTCCATGCCACCTTCATGAGTCCCCTATACGCTTACTATCAGGCCATCCTGAGCCTCGGCGACACTTCCGTCAGCGACCTCGTCGAGGCCATCGAGGCCCAGGACGGGGCTTGGCGGGACGTCGTCCGCCGACGTCTGGCCGATTTCGCCGACCTGCTGTTTCGAGAACGGCGGGCCTATGCATTCCCCTACGAATTCATCACGGTCGGCTTCCGGCCCGGCTTTCTGGAAGAAGAGTACCGGAAGGCCCTGGCGGAAGCGCCAGCCGAGGCCCCGGCCGCCGTCCGATAGGTGTGCCGGGGGTCTGTGGGTTTCTTTTATCCAGGACCTGGGCTCCCATCCTGATTCGGCCGACCCCTCTAGCGGGCGGGGCTTGGATTTGCATATTCCCGGAATAGAGGCCTCGGAGACGACCGATGGACGGCGAGTGGCGGGTATGGTGGCCGGCGTTTCATGCCGTCTTAAACGGGACGACGGCCGTCCTGCTGGCGGCCGGGCGGTACTTCATCCACCGCCGTCAAGTCCGGGCTCACCGCCGGTGTATGCACGCGGCCTTTGGTCTCTCGGTCCTCTTTTTCGCGTCGTACCTGGTATACCATAGCCTCGTCGGGACGACCCGCTTCGGCCACGGCGGGTGGCTTCGAGTGGCCTACCTGACCGTCTTGACGACGCACACGGTCTTGGCCGTCGCCGTCGTCCCCCTGGCCGTCATGGTCCTCGTCTGGGGGCTTCGCCGGCAGTGGTCCCCTCATCGGGCCTTGGCCCGATGGGCCTGGCCGATATGGCTTTACGTGGTCGTCACGGGCGTCGTGATCTATTTTATGTTGTATCGCTTTTAGGTCAGAGGGCACAGGGCAAGGGCAATATTAGGTCATTCTTTGCGCTATATCCCCGGGACGCCGCCCCGCTGGAGAGATGCCCAATCTTTCTCGGAGGCACGCACGATGAAGCTGTTTGTCGTCCGCCATCAGCACGAAGCCGCTCGATGCCCGGCTCGAAACCCCGAGATGGGGGTTATGCTGTTACAGCACCTGAGTGCGGCGAACGCTGAAAAACACGGCATCCGTATCCATGGTGAGGGTGTCCTCGACGGGCAACACACGCTCTTCTTGATCCTGGAGGCGGAGGACGATGCGGCCGTCCGGCAGTACATGGCCCCCTTTGCGCAAGCCGGTACGGTCGACGTCTGGCCGGCGTCCCCCTGCGAGACCGTCGTCACCCGTCGGGAGTGCTGACAAGGCCCTCCAGCCGTTCGGGCCTTCGAAATCCGAGCCTTCGACGTTTTGGGAGTTGGGCAGGTAGCCAGATAGGCGGGTAGACAGGCCGGCGTAACCCCGAAAGTTTCTCATCTGCCTATCTATTTCCTCGGACAGCGTCCAAGATGGCCCGGTAGCGGGCTAGGACCCGGGGCCACGTGAAGTACCTTTGGACGTACTGACAGCCCTGTCGGCCAAGCTGACGACGGACGTCGGTCTTCTGGAGCAGGAAGTTCAACATCGCTTCAAATTCCTCATAGTTTTCATAGAAGAGGCCGCCGTGGCTCCGGACGGCATGTTCCTTGAGGACCTCCCCCCGGCCGTTGACTAAGATGGGCGTTCCCAGGTACATCGACTCCAAGGCTACGATGGAAAGGCTCTCTAAGAAGGATGGGATGACCGTCACGGCGGCCCCCCGCAGGATGTCCCACTTTTCCCGTTCGGAGACGAAGCCCACGTAGATGATGTCGGGGTCCGGCGGGAGCTCCATCCCCAGGGAACCCAACAGGACCAGGTAAGGCGGCCGGGGATGCCGTCGCTTGAACCGCAGGTAGTACTCGACCAGCTCGTGGACGTTCTTGCCGGCGTCGATCCGGCCGGCGAAGACGATGTAGGGCCGGTCGAGGCCCTGTTGGTGCCGAAATTGAGTCCCAGAGACGGAGTCGGGGATCTGGATGCCGATGCCGGCGACCCGGTAGGGCCGGCCCCGGAGGCCGAACCGGCGGTCGACCAGACGGGCCTCGGTGTGGGAATTAAAGATGAAGGCTTGAGGTCGTTCGAAAACTTCTCGGTACAGGCGAAGCCGGAGGGGTGGCTCGTCGTGGGCCGTCGGGACGAGGACGGCGGGCCGGCCGACGGCCTTCAGGCCGTAGTAGGTGGGGTAGTATAGATACGTAAAAAATACGAAAACATCGTATTGATTTTGATTCTTTTCGATGTACTCGATGAGGTCTGGGCACACGGGGCCCTGCTGGTCCAGCCACCGCAGTTCGTCCCGGTCCGTGTGGGGACGACTCAAGATCCACTCGGAAAATTCGTTGAAGCGGGTCATGTCCCGTTCCTGGATAGTCGGAAAACGGTAGACGACCACGCCGTGGGACCGACCCCGGCCGGGCGTGTACTCGTTCCGCCACGTTTGATAGTCCTTGGCGCAGGTCGTCAGGACCTCGACCTGGTACCACCGAGTCAGGCGTTCGGCGACCATCCGGCAAAGGTATTCGGAGCCGCCGGTGATGTCTTGACCGTAACGCTGGACGACGAGGGCGACCCGGGGCCGGCCAGCCCGCTCGGGAGGGCCCTCTGCGCCGGGGTTCGCTTTCATACCAAGACCTCCAGTTGTTCT
>JANXAA010000006.1:0-15028 GCA_025061865.1 Acidobacteriota bacterium
TCCTCAAACGCCCGCATAGGGCGGGCGTTTCAATCTATCCTATTCGTACCCTGTGTGGGCCCCAGTCCTCAAGGCATGGGACCCACGGGAGGCCAAGGTGCTGAACCAGGGACGTAGGCGTCGTAACTGGATGGGACAAATGTCCCTTGGAAGGGACAGGACCCTATATGGCTGGAGTCTTGTCCTGGTCCTTTTCGGTCTTATAGGGGTCAGCTGGGGTCAAGGGACCGGCCAGGCCGTCACCCCGACGGAGGACGACCGGGGAGCCGTCTTGCGGATTCAGTCCATGGACGGGAGTGCTCGGATCGTGCGCGTCTACGGTATGGAGCAGGCAGCTAAAATCAACGACGTCCTGGCTGAGGGCGACCGACTGGAGACGGAGACTGGCCGGGTCGAGCTGTCAACGGGCAACGGCCTGTTCGTTCGGGTCGACCGGTATTCATCCGTGAACGTCCTGGCCCTGCGGCCGGAGGAGCGGGACGGCGCCCAAGTCCTGCTTCAAATCCGGGACGGGGCCCTGTTTATCGACTCCCAAGGTCTACGATATGCCCGGTCGGCGGTAGGAGTCCGTGTCCGGGTCGACACGCCAGACGTGTCCGTATGGATCGAGGAACCGGCTGTCGTGCGGATCGACGTAAGTCCCGAGAGTGGGACTTACGTGCGAGTCCAGTCAGGCCAGGCCGAGCTTCTCCATGCGCACGGGAACGTCCCGATGGGAGCCGGTCAGGCTGTCCTGGGTGTCCGGGAAGACGCTCTGCCCGATCCTCAGCCGGTCCGGACTTTTGCATCGGACGAATTCGATACGTGGAATGAGAGCCGTCGCCAGGCCTTTGTCCGACGGCCCACTGAGGCGGACTATCTACCACCAGAGCTATACTACGAGGGCTCGGAGCTCTATCAGTACGGGACGTGGCGGCGACATCCCCAATACGGATACGTATGGCTCCCTCCCTTAGAGGGCCCGTGGTTCCCCTACACGAACGGCTACTGGGTCTGGGCCGGTGGCTGGGTCTGGGTCCCCTACGAACCTTGGGGCTGGTTCACCCACCATTATGGTTGGTGGTACTTTGACTGGGCGTGGGGCTGGATCTGGATTCCCCGGCCCGTCTTCCGGTTCGCCTGGGTCGTCTGGTACGACCTGGGCCCTTACGTCGGGTGGTGTCCCCTGACGGTCTTTGACCGCCCGCTGACGATCGTCTCCACGCACGTCCAGGTCCACACCTTCTTCCCGGTCAGCTACTGGGATGCCTGGGGCCGGCCCTGGGTCTTCGTGGAAAACCGTTACCTCTTGGGTCATCCGGTCGTCCGGTATCGCGTGAAGGACCGCCTGACAGCCGTCCAGATCCCAGAACACGTTGTCCGACCGGCTCCGAAGCCGCCGTGGGAAATCGGCCTCGTGGGGCCGGACCAGGTCCAGCGCACCGGATGGCGTATCACGGGTTCTCGCTTGGAGCCGACCCGTCCGATTCCCCTAGTGAAGGCCCGACCCCGGGATGGCATCGTCGAACCGGGGGGCAGGGTCGGGCCGACCTCGAACCGGCCTATCCCACGATCACCGGACACCGATCGGTCACCGGGTCGCGCTTACCGGCCGCTCCCCCGACCCGTCCCGGAGCCGACCTGGGAGTCGCCCCCGTTCGAGTCCCGACAGACCGCCCCGACCCGACGTCCCCCGAACCGACCGGAGCGAGACGACCGCTGGGACGACCGTCCTCACGAGCGTCGATATCCGGAGCCCCTACCTGGGCCGTCGGACTCCTGGGACCGACAGACCCCACGGCGCGGCCTTCCAGTCCCAGAGCGGTCTGAGCCGAGTCGGGTCTACCGGCCACGACCTTCGTGGGACGTATCTACGGAGCCGCACCGCTCTGAGCCGCCTGTCGAAATGTATCGGTCTCGGCCTGTGCCTCGCGAGGCCCCAGCCCCTCGTGAAGAAGGGAATCCCATCCATCGCTTGATGGAAGGGATTCGCCAGTGGACCCGTCCGGCGCCGGAACCGCGTGCGCCCGAGTATCGAGCCCCCGAACGAGTCGAGCGGCCCTCGGGTATTCGTTCGGCTCCGTCCGGTGGCAAGCAATCCTCTGAGCCCGAGCATCGGGGCGGCTCTCGACCCTCGTCCCGTCCGGCCGGGAGCACCCGGCCCCACGGACTTTAAAGGATAGGCCGCCTAACACCCAGCACCCGAGCCCGAGGCCCGGGACCCCGCCCGCCTTGCCTCGACGTCCGCCGACTCGTATCATGAGAAGCCACGCGGCCTAAACGGGTTTGCTGGGGAAGGAGGCTGATGACACTCCTGGTGGCCCGAGATCAGCAGTTGGGGCCCTACCGCATCCGCCAGGTGGTGGGAACTGGCGGGTTTGGCACTGTTTATGAGGCCATCGACGTCCGGACGGGCACGCGGGTGGCCCTTAAGGTTCCCCACCATCAGGACCGGGGCCAGGAGTACCTTACGTACGAACCCTCCCTGTTGGCCCAACTTCGGCATCCGAACATCGTCCAACTCATCGACGCTACGACCTACGAAGGCCTCTTCTTCTTCGTCATGGAGTTCGTCGAGGGTCGGTCTCTATCCCAGCGTCTGGACGAGGAACATATCCTCGACTGGCCCGAAGCTGTCACGATCATCCGCCAGGTCGCCGAGGCCGTCCGTTTTGCCCACCAGCACCGGATTCTACACCGGGACCTCCGGCCGGCCAACATCCTCCTGCGGTCGGACAGCGTCGTCAAGGTGACCGATTTTGGCATCGCCAAGTGGCTTCGGGACACCGACTACGCCCACACGGTCATCGGGAGCCCCCCATATATGGCACCGGAACAACTCGAAGGTAAAGCGACCTTTGCTTCGGATATCTACTCGATGGGCGTCGTCCTGTACGAAATGGTCACTGGCCAGGTCCCCTACTTCGACGTCAATTTCGTACTCCTGAAACAGAAGATCCTGCAGGGCCAGTGTATGACGCCTCATCAGTTGTGGCCCGACCGGATTCCAGTCACTATCAGCCAATTCATCATGAGGGCTATCGAACGGAAACGTTCGCTCCGCTTTCAGACGACCGACGAGTTTCTCCAAGCCCTGGACTTGGCTGTCCAGTCGGCGACCCGCCGGACGACCCGCTTATACCGTCCACCCCGACTGCCAGAAAACGTCCAGGTCCCGGCGCCGTCCCAGCGACGGCGCTACTGCTGGAACTGTGCCCAAGTCCTTCACGATTACACCGTCCGGTGCCCGGCCTGTGGGGAAGCTCAGTAGGTAGATGGGCAGATAGGTAGGGGGCAGATGAGAGTGTTCGGAGGGCGGGTTATCTTACTCTCCCTTGAAAGACCACCGGTCATGGCCGCGTCGGCCTGTTGTGCCACCGGTGACGAAGGCATGGGGTCCAAACGCCAGCGGAGATACGGGCGTCCACCTGAGGAACCGCCCGTGATGGAGGGATCCAATCCCCTCGTAGATGGGAGTCATACCGTGCGTCAAAAGACAGAGTGATGGAGGGACCTCGACCCACAGCCGAGTTCTACAGGAAGTGTCCCGGATGAAATCGGATCTAGCCCATCTGCCTATCTGCCCAAGTACGGAGGAGGGTCTGATGAGGAAACTTAGCCAGACACCCTGGCTACTCGGCCTTTGGGTCCTCGGCGGGGGCATCTTCTCGCCCCTTTCCGCTCAGGAAGTCACAGAGCCCGCGACGGGTACGAAGTTTCCGGCTCAGCGACCCTTCCTGGATGAGGCCGGCCAGCCGACTGTCCAGTGCGTCGGTACGGCTGTCCGGAAGCGGCTCGTCTTCAAGGTCTACGGCATGTGCCTGTACGTAGACCTGAATGGACTCCGCCAGCGGGTCGCTGGTAAGCCACTCTCGACCGACGCCGCCGCCCAATTCCTCATCGAGGGGGACGTGCCTCGGGGCTTCGTCCTGCAGTTTGTCCGTGACGTCGGGAAGGACAACGTCATCGAGGCCTTCCGGGAGGGCTTACGTAAGAACTGGTCCGGTGGAGGCTTCCCCGAGTCGGCGCCGACCGTCCAGCAATTCCTGAGTGCCGTCGGGTCCGACATCGCCAAGGGTCAGGAGATCCGCATTTGGCTGGACGCCGACGGGAATGTCACCGTGCAGTTCGCCCAACGGCCGGTCGTGCGGATCGCCGACGCGACGCTTGCTCGGGCCATCGCTGCCATCTGGCTGGGCGCCCAGCCCGTCTCGCCTGATATCCGGGCTAGCCTCCTGAAGGACCTCCCCGCCCGCACGGCTGGCCCGTGAGTAGATGAGGGGCATGAGGAAAAGGAGGCAAAGACGGGGCACGAAGACGAGTGCTTTCGGCACGCCGGGTCGGGTCTCTCATGACGCCTCCCTGTTCTATAGGCGCCGACTTTACGGGGACCTTCCGAAAGAGGCCGACGTCCCTTACCACGAGACGCCTCTGCCCTCGCCGTCCGTCGACCATATTTTCTGCAAAAGTGCCGAGCGGATGGACGAATTACCTGACACTTCCGTCCACTTAACGGTCACGTCGCCGCCCTACAACGTCGGCAAGACGTATGACGCCGACTTGACGCTGGACGAGTACCGGGCCTTCCTCCGGCGGGTGATGGCCGAGGTTTATCGCGTACTTGTTCCCGGAGGGCGTGTCTGCATAAACCTGGCGAATTTTGGGCGGCGGCCCTATCTGCCCCTGCACGCCTTTGTCATCCAGGACATGCTGGGGCTTGGATTCCTTATGCGGGGCGAGATCATCTGGGACAAGGCCGCCAGCGCTAGTCCCTCCACGGCCTGGGGAAGCTGGTGCTCTCCTCAGAACCCGACCCTGCGGGACACCCACGAGTACATCCTCGTCTTTTGTAAGCAAACCTTCCGGCGGGCGAATCCTTACGGTCGCCGAGCGACCATTCAACGGGACGAGTTTTTGGAATTCACGAAAAGCGTCTGGCGGTTTCCGGCTGAGCCGGCCTCTCGGGTCGGCCATCCAGCCCCCTTTCCCGTTGAGCTCCCTTACCGTCTGATTCAGCTTTATACGTTTGAAGACGAGGTCGTCCTCGATCCCTTCATGGGAAGCGGGACGACGGCCGTCGCCGCCTACAAGGCTGGCCGCCGCTTCGTCGGTTATGAAATCGAGCCCGCCTACGTCACCCTGGCCCGACAGCGCTTGACGAGCGTCGCGGCCCAGCCCTGCGGGAACGCCTCTCTCCGGGGGAGAGGCCGGGCGAACGAAGTACCAGTAAGCGGGGCTGGGAGTTTTCGAGGACTTCCCTGAAGGTCGCAACTTGGGTTACAGAGCTCTCATAGAAGGAATGCATGCGATAGCCCGTCGGCTCTCGATGGAGACCCCGAGGAGACGTCATGCAGTTCGTTTCAAGTCTTTCCAGCCGTCTCGTTCGTAAGAGGTCCCACCCCACTCGTTCCTGGGGGGAGACAAGGAAACCGGACGTGGATTCACTCGGTTTTTCCTCGAGTCCGGCGGCCTGACGAAAGAAGTTAGAAAAAGCTTTTAGGTCCTACCGAATGGCCTCTAAAGCTTCAGACGACTGCTCGACATGCCGGCGGAGTCGTTCCGCATCGACATCGAAAACGTACATAGCTCGTAACCTATGCCGCTGGTCGAGACATCCCTCCGGGGGCCGAACGGCCTCCCGCCAGAAGACGGACGGGCGACGACCGGGCACAGTATGAGTGACCTGAGGGAGAAGTTCCCGGGATTCCTAAGTTCTCTACCAAGTCGGACTTCTACGGTAGCGCAGGCCTCGGGTCTGTGAGTCGTCGGTCTCTCGGCCTGTGACCGACTCCACCCGTACCCCCTAAAATTCAGATTGACCAAGCACGAGTAAGTCCCGGAGGCGGTCGGCGGCGGGGATGTCTGAGATGGGCGGGGTGTCGTCGTGGACCCGCCAACGGGCGTGTAGACCCGCCCGACGAGCACCCCAATAGTCGAGCTCCGGGTCGTCGCCGACGTGGAGGGCCTCGGCAGGGGCGACGCCAGCTTGGCGGCAGGCTTCGAGGAAGATACCGACCTCCGGCTTGGCCGCTCCGACAGCCGACGAGTACACGATGACGTCGAGCCAGGGCGTCAGGCCGAGCCGCTCGAGTAAGACTGGCAAGCGGCTGTCGAAGTTCGAGATAACGCCCACACGAAGGCCTTTTTGCCGAAGCGTCTTCAGGACCTCCAGGGCGGCCGGGTCAAGTCGCCAGACGGCCGGTGTGGCAAACGTCTCGTAAAGAGCGGCAAAGTAGGCTTCGAAGGGGTCGCGAGGGGCGAACGGCGAGTAGCGAACGGCGAATAGCGAACCGCAACTCGCTGTTCGCTTGTTCGAGACGGGTTGTTCGCTATTTGCCGTTCGTTGTTCGCCCCTTGCTACGATGGGAACGCCACAGGCCCGGAGGGTATCGGCAACGACGGCTCGCCACCAGGCGAATTCGGCGGCCCGGCGGGTATCGTCAGGCCAGTCGCGTGGGAAGGCCAGGGGCGAACGGCGGGGAAAGACCTGGGCAAAAGCCCGCTCGACGGCCGCCGCATCGAGATTGAGACCGAAGGCTCGAGCGACGTCGGCGTAGACGGTCCCGACATCGGGTTCGACGAAGGCCAGGGTCCCGACGAAATCCAAGAAGACGGCCCTTACCGCCATCGCTTCAGCTCTTCCTGGACCTCCCGCTCGATGGCTCGCTGGCGGGCGACCTCCCGCTTTTGGTAGACCTTCCGACCCCGGGCCAGGGCGAGCTCGACCTTGATGTAAGGCCCCTTGAGATAGACCCGCAAGGGGACGAGGGTCAAGCCCTTTTCCTGGACGCGGCCGGCCAAGCGGAGGATCTCCCGCTTGTGAAGCAGGAGTTTGCGTTCGCGCGTGGGGTCTAACGTCTCATGAGTCGAAGCGGCCGCATAGGGAGAGATGTGACAGTTGAGGAGGTAGACTTCGCCGGCCTTGACACGGGCGAAGCTGTCTCGCAGGTTGATCCGGCCCGCCCGAGCGGCCTTGACCTCGCTGCCGCGCAGGACGATGCCGGCCTCGTAACGCTCCAAGATTTCGTAGTCATGGAGAGCCTTTCGGTTGACGGCCAGGGTCTTTTCGGGCGGGGACGGATTCATGGCCTTGGCCCGCATAGCGTCTCCGGGAACGAATGGACTCGGAGAGGGACAGTCTGACGGAGCTGGTCCTGCCAGCGGGGGAACTCCCGGCCGACGGCTTCGTTGAGGAGGTCTTGGTAGATCGTAGGGTGGACCTGCTCCCAGGGCGGCCGGGATGCCGGGTCCGGGTAAAGCTGTTCGTATCGCTGGTGGACTTGCTCCGGGGGGATCAAAAGCGTATTGCGAAAGACTCGGTCCCGATAGGATCGCACGCCCAAGATCATCTCCATCACGCGACGGAGCAAAGCCGGGTCGAGGCGGTCGCCCCACGGCTTCTGGCGGATAAAGGCCGTCGTCGTCCGATCGACTTCCTCGGCGGGCGGCCGCTCGAATCCGTTCTTGTAGAGATAGACGGCCGTACGGGCGTCCCGCAGGAACTGAAGCCACAGGGCTCCGTCGTTTCGATACGCTTGCAAGGCCGCCGCTTCGTCCCACCGCTCCGTGTGGACACTATACCAGTATAAATAGAATTTCCAAGTCCACACGTGGGTGTCGGCCGACAGGACGACCCAGTCGGCGCAGGAAGTGGCGACTACGACGGCCATCAGCAACGACCGGAACCCTCCCATCCCCATGAGGTTCGGCTCCCCTGGATAGGCGTTACGGCCTGGGTGTTGGGTCTTCGGCTCACGGACGTGCGCATGAGACGGGCCATGACGGGCGACGCCCCGAGGGGACAGGCGGGACAGGCCTGGATGCGCATAGGGGGCAACGCCGCTGATCTATTCAGCCTCATCCGATGGGGGATGCACCGCGGCGGAGGCGGATTTCGGCAGCCCGGGGGTCCGAGGCATAGATGAACTCGAGTTCTGGGACGGTCCGTAAGTACATGGCTTTGCCCAGGAATCCCCGGAGGCGGCCTTGGACTTCTGTCAAGGCCGTCCGGGCCTCTCGGGCCCTCCGTTCGTCACCGAGGACGTCGAAAATGACGTAGGCCGTCCGACCGTCCGGCGTCAAGTGGACTTCTTGGACGGTGACCCACTGGAGACGGGGGTCACTGAACTCTTGCAAGAGGATCTGAGCCAGCTTCTGGTGAATCTCGCTGGCGATCTTGCGGAGGGTCCGCCGCTGGATCATGAAGCCGCTCTCGCCGGAGCATAGGGTTCGGGCACGGCGACCTCCTGAACCGTGTAGACCTCGACGAGGTCGCCCTCCTTGATGTCCTGGAAGTTCAGTAGGGTCAGGCCGCACTCGTAGCCCTGGGGGACTTCCCGGACGTCTTCCTTGAAGCGGCGCAGGGTGTGAACACGACCGTCGTAGACGACGACCTGGTCCCGAATCAAACGGGCCCGCTCACCCCGGACGACTTTTCCCTCGCGAACGAAGCAACCGGCGACGACACCGACCTCCTTGATGCGGAAGGTCTGGCGGACCTCGGCGACGCCAAGGACCTGTTCGACCTTCTGGGGCTTCAGCATGCCGCGGATAGCGTTCTTGATGTCCTCGACGGCGTCGTAGATGACGTTGTAATAGCGGATCTCGACGCCTTCCTGGTCAGCCTGCTCTCGGGCCTTCTTGTCGGGTCGGACGTTGAAGCCCAGGAGGATCGCGTCGCTAGCGGCCGCTAGGAGGACGTCGCCGGTGCTGATCCCGCCGACACCGGCATGGACGATGTCCAGACGGACCTGCTCAATGCTCAGCTCTTGGAGGGCTTTCTGAAGGGCCTCGAGGGTGCCCTGCGTATCGGCCTTGAGCAAGAGGTGCAGGGCCTGGACTTCCCGACCCGCCTGGATCTGGGCGGCGATATCTTCCAAGCGGGCCCGGCGAGCCAGGCGGAGCTGTTCCTTCAACCGCTCCTGCCGGAGCTGGGCAATCCGGCGGGCTTTCGTCTCGTCCCGGAGGACCTGGAAAGTATCCCCGGCCTGGGGGAGGTCCTCAAAGCCCAAGACCTCGACGGGCATCGAGGGGAGTGCCTCCGACAGACGCTGGCCCCGGTCGCTGAACATGGCCCGGACCCGGCCCCAGGTCGCCCCGGCGACGAATACGTCACCCACCCGGAGCGTCCCGTTTTGGATCAAGACCGTCGCTACGATCCCCCGCTTGGGGTCTAACTTGGATTCCAAGATGATGCCCCGGCCCGGCAGTTTCGGATTCGCCCGTAGGTCCGCGAGATCAGCGACCAAGAGGACCATCTCCAAGAGTTCCTCGATACCCGTGCCCTTCTTCGCAGAGATGGGGACGGCGATGGTCTGGCCACCCCATTCCTCGACGGTTAGACCGACCTGAGCAAGCTGGCGCTTAACCTTCTCGGGGTCAGCGTTCGGCTTGTCGACCTTGTTGATGGCGACGACGATAGGGCAGCCGGCGGCCCGCGCATGGTCGATAGCTTCGACGGTCTGGGGCATAACGCCGTCGTCAGCGGCGACGACGAGGATGACGATATCTGTCGCTTTTGCCCCACGGGCCCGCATCTGGGTAAAGGCCTCATGACCAGGCGTGTCGATGAAGGTGATTTTCCGCCCGTGGACCTCGACTTGGTAGGCCCCGATCTTCTGGGTGATCCCGCCGGCCTCCTGGGCGGCGACGTTGGTCTTCCGGATCGTGTCAAGGAGCGTCGTCTTGCCATGGTCGACGTGGCCCATGACGGTCACGATGGGCGGCCGGGGAACCCGGTCCTCGGGCCGGTCCTCGACGGCTTCCTCGAGAAGGAGTTCTTCCTCGACCGAGACAGGCCGGGCGATGTAGCCGAACGTCTCGGCGACTTCGACAGCCAGGTCCATCGGGACCGTCTGAGTCAAGGTCATCAGGTGGCCCTTTTTCAGGAGAACCTTGATAAGAATCGGGGCCTTCACATTCAAGCGCTGGGCCAAGTCCTTGACGGTAATGCCTTCAGGGATCGGGATCTCCTGGACTTCGGTGACGACCCGGGGTAGGAAGTCCTCTTCCCGACGCTTGGGCAAGACGAGTTCCTTTTCCCGCTCCCGGATACGGGCCAGTTCCCGTTCCTCTTCTTCCTTCGTCCGGGGTCGCTTCCGTTCGACCTTCGGGGGCGGGGGCGGGACATAGGGTCGATGGAGGTCAGATACGGGCGGACTGCCCGCTTGCGTCGAGGCCCGATGCCACTCACCGAGACGGGCGCCGGACATCCGGGCCGGGGACGTCTGGGCCGGTCGGTCGCCCATCCTTACGTAATCTCGCCGCTCCTTGACCCGGCGGAGTTCCTCCCGAAAGGCCTTTTTGTGGGGTCGGGTCTCCCGGGCCATGTAGCGCTCTTCCGGCAGGCGGTCGGGGATCCGTTCCGGCCCGCGGGGAGCCTCCGGACGGGCTTCTCGATCCCGGCGCAACTCCCGACGTTCCTCGCGCCGCTCTTCTCGCCGCTCCGGACGGCGCTCCGGAGGCTCTTCCCGTCGCGGGGGGCGGGTCGGACGCTCCGGGGGAGCCGGTCGGACCGGCGGGGGTTCGACGGACGGAGGCGGCGTTTCCGGGGCCTCCAGCGGCTCCGAGACCGCTGACACTGAGGTGGCCGGGACTTCCGACGGCGCGGGCATCACGGCCTCACCGACTGTGGGGACGGGCTCGGCCGGCGAGACCGGGGCCGGGGGAGACGGCGGGACCGGTGGCTCGACGACCGGCGGCGGAGGCGGTGCCATCTCGACGGAGACGGCCACCGGGACGCCCTGGACGGGCGCTTCTTTGGATTCCTCCTTCGGAGGGACGGAGAGAATTCCCTCCCGGACATAGTAGTCCCGCACCTTGCGGGCGACGTCTGCGTCGATGACGCTGGAGTGAGACGTCACCAGGATGCCCATCCCATTCAGGATGGTGATGACTTCCTTGCTGGGGCGGCCTAGCTCACGGGCTAACTCAAAGACGCGCATAAACCGGTGTCCCTAAAGAAATGCAAGTACAGGATGCAAGATGCAGGATGCCAGCCGAGGCTCTGGGGGTCAGGTCTTGGGTCCCCGCCGAGAGCCACGAACTCTTGCCTGGGACCCGGGACCGGTCACGACGAAGCGGCCGTCGTCGGCTCCGTCGGGCGGGTCTTGTAACGACCCCGGGTAAACGCTCGAAGGGCCTCTTTGATGGTCCGGGCCGTCTCGGGCGTCATGCCGGGGACCTCCATCAACTCAGCGATACCTGCCTGGATCAGAGGCATCAGCCGGTCGTAGCCCCGTTCGATCATCCGCTGAATCAAGTCCTCGTCGATATGATGATGGGTCCGGAGGATTCGGTAGAACTCCTCGACAGACGGGGTCACCCCGAACTGGCCCTCCTTCTCGCTGGCCCGGATGACCTCGATGCGCCAGCCGACGAGCCGAGAGGCCAGCTTCACGTTCTGGCCATTCTTCCCGATGGCAATCGAGAGCTGTTCATCGGCCACGACGGCCTCAAGGACCCGCTCCTCCTCGTCCAGGACGTGGACCTCCAGGACCTTCGCCGGCTTGAGGGCATTGGCGGCAAACTCGCAGATGTTGTCCGACCATTGGATCACGTCGATGCGCTCGCCGTGGAGCTCATTCATGATGGTCTGGATGCGGGTGCCCTTCATGCCCACGCAGGCCCCGACAGGGTCGATGTGAGGACTCTTCGAATAGACGGCGACCTTAGCCCGCTCCCCGGGTTCCCGTACGATGCGGACGACCTCAACGAGGCCCTTAAAAATCTCTTCGATCTCCATTTCCATCAGGCGATAGATAAAGTCCGGATGGACCCGGGAGACGACCAACTGAGGCTCTTCATGCTCGTAAACCTTCACCAGCAGGGCCCGCACATACTGGCCCCGCTCAAAACGGTCCCGGGGGAGCTGAAACTCTTTGGGGAGAAGAGCCTCCGTGTCAGGCAGGTCTAGAGTCACGTCGCCCTTCCAGACGGCTTTTACCGTGCCCGTCACGATACGGCCGACCTGGTCTCTGTAAATCCGAGCGATCTTCTGACGTTCCGCTTCCCGGACTTTATGGAGGATGACCCGCTTGGCGATTTGAACAGCTTTGAGGCGGGAGAGTAACTCACCGGGGTAAGGGACCTCGACCTCCTCCCCGACCTGCACGTCGGGCTTCCAGTGTTGAGCCTCTTCGAGGGAAATCTCTACAGCCGGATGCTGAACCGACTCGACGACCCGCTTGCGGACCCATAGCTGGATCGTCCCTTCCTGGCGGTCCAGCCGAACGGAAAGCCGCTCCTTCGGCCGGGCCAGCCGACGAGAGGCCGTCAAGACGGCATCCTCGATGGCCTCGATGAGGTACCCCGGGTCGATACCCTTCTCCCGGGAGACCTGCTCGATGGCCGTGATCAACTCCTTGCTCATTGTCCTCCGCCTGCCGGTCTCGATTTTTCGAGAAAAATTTAAGACTCCACGACCTTATCTGCCAGATGCACACGGATTACATCCTGCCACGGAATGTGCAGACTCCGGTCGGCATCCGTCTGGAGTCGAATCCCCGTCGGGCCGGCTTCTTGGAGCGTGCCCTGCCAGAAGACCGGACCACCGGAAGCCGACCGACCGAGGACCTGGACCGACCGACCGAGGGCCCAGCGAAACTCCCGCGCCGTGCGAAGCTCTCTCCCCACGCCCGGCGAGGAAACCTGCAGGCGCCAGTCCCCTGTCAGGAAATCGTCCCAGGGGACCTGGGCCTGAAGGGCCTGGGTCGCCCGTACGCACATGGCCACATTCACGCCCCGGGGATGGTCGATGGTCACCGTGACCAACGTAAAGCGGCCCTGTTTGACCTGGCAATCGACCAGGGTCAAGCCCATCGAGCGCAGGACGGCTTCGATATGCTCTTCCAAGGCCTGCCACGGGCGCGGCGCAAACGGATCCCCCTTCATCCTCCACACCATACCCGGGAATCAGTCCTAATTTACGGTATTCCGTAGAGTAATGCAAACTGCTGTAGAGAGAGATGGCATCCCGACTGGCGGCGTTTCATTCGGAACACTACCATATTATCATCGGGAACCTATCGAGCTCCGGAGGTCTGAGCCATGGACGGCCGGACGATCGTGTTGGGGTCGGACCACGCCGGATACGACTTGAAAGCCCGGATTCGACAGCTGCTCGAAGCATGGGGCATTCCCGTCGAGGACGTCGGCGTCGAGACAAGCGCCGTCTCGGTCGACTATCCCGACATCGCTGCTGAGGTGGCCCGCCGGGTCCAGCAGGACCCCCGACAGCAGGGTCTGCTCGTCTGCGGGACGGGCATCGGGATGGCGATGACGGCCAACAAGTTTTGGGGCATCCGGGCGGCCGTTTGCCACGACGTTTACACCGTCCAGATGGCCCGGGCCCATAACGATGCCAACGTCCTGTGTATGGGCGGGCGGGTCTTGGCAGACTTAGACGACGAAACTCTGGCGGCCATGCTCCGAGCCTGGCTCGAGACGTCCTTCGAGGGCGGCCGCCACGAACGTCGGGTCGCCAAAATCCGAGAGCTGGAAGAATGGGGATGCAAGAAGCAGGATGCAGGATACCCGATGCGGGATGGGTGATGCAGGATGCAGGCGGGCAGGGACCGAGGGTCGAGTCCCAGGAAAGGGTCTGAGGTCCTTTCGGGGGACCTGAGGCCTGACACCTGGGACTTCATCCTGCATCGGCTTTGCGTCCGCCCCGTCGCTTGGGCGAGGCGAGGCCATGCGGTGCAAGCAGTGTAAAGAAAAGGCTGTCCTCTTCATGCCGGCTCACCGGCTGGCCCTGTGTAAGGGCCACTATCCGTCGTGGTTCCGCAAGCAGGTCCAGCGAGCCATCGACCGGTTCCGGATGATCCGGCCCGGCGAGCGGGTCCTCGTCGCCGTCAGCGGCGGTAAGGATAGCGGTGCTCTCTGGCATGCCCTTCATCATCTGGGGTATGAGACAGAAGGCCTTTACATGCACCTGGGCATCCGGATCGAGGGCTACTCAGACCAGTCCTACGAGGCCGTCTGTCGGCTGGCCGAAAAGTTGGGTCGGCCCCTCCACGTCGTCGACTTCCAGGAGGAGCTCGGCATGGGCATTGACGAGGTCCGGGGCGCGACGAACCGACCGCCCTGCTCGGCCTGCGGCTTGTCCAAACGCTACCACATGAACCAGGCGGCCCGTCGGCTAGGCTTCTCGGTCATCGCCACGGGGCACAACTTGGACGACGAGGCCGTCACGCTGTTGAACAACGTCCTGGCCTGGAACACGGAGTTCATGGTCCGTCAGGCACCCGTCTTGCCGGAGGACGAGGGCTTCGTCCGGAAGGTCAAGCCCTTGATCTTTCTGGAGGAAAAGCAGACGACGGTCTATGCCCTCGTCGAGGGCGTGCCCTTCGAGCGGGACGAGTGCCCCTTCTCGGTCGGTTCGACGAATCTCCATCTGAAGGATGTCATGTATCGCCTCGAAGCTCACTCGCCTGGCACGAAACGACGGTTCGTCGAGGGCTTCTTCCAATGGCGGGCCCAGTGGCTCGACAAAGCCCTGAAGACGAAACCCGACCTTCGGGCTTGTGCCGTCTGCGGTTACCCGACGACGGCTGAGGTCTGCGCCTACTGCCGTCTGAAAGCCCAAATTCAACGCCATTTGACCATCGTGTCTTAGAGGCATCTGCTATGGTCTTTAGCGTCCAAGATTTCTCAGACTTGCTTAAAATCCTGGACGAACATCCTGAATGGCGGGAAGAGCTCCGCCGGCGCTTGCTGACGGATGACCTTCTGGCCCTGCCCGAGCGAGAAGAACGCCACTTCCGCCAAATCCTCTTGATCCTCCAGGAGTTGGCCGAAGCTCAAAAGCGGACCGAAGACGAGATCCAGAGTTTAGCCAAGCGGGTCGACAGTTTAGCTAAGCGGGTCGACGAACTGGCCGCTCAGATGCAAGCCTTGACCCAGCGCGTCGATGAACTAACCGACCAGGTCCAAGCCTTGACAAAACGGGTCGACGACTTAGCCGTCCAGGTCCAAGGCTTAGCGAGACGGGTCGATCGCCTTGGGGCCCGACTCGGCGTCGAGACCGAGCGACAGGGGCGGGCCCGTT
>JANXAA010000006.1:15038-18224 GCA_025061865.1 Acidobacteriota bacterium
GGAGGTCCTCCAACGGAAGGGATTCCGTTTGCTAGAACCTATCTTGGCTATGGCTCGGGGCCAGTTAGAGGTCGATGGTCTAGCTCGAGCTGAGACACCCGACGGACGTCGTCTGTGGGTCTTACTGGAAGCGACCGAGCGGCTCTTCCCGAATCACGTGAAACGTTTCATCCGTAAGATTCAGCATCCGGCCCTGATAGCGTATCTGCGGGCAGAAGACCCTACAGCTGAGGTCGTTCTGCCGTACTTATACGGAACGACCGTATACCGCCATTCCCTGGCCAGCGCCCAGGAGGCCGGCATCGGCGTCTTGACCGACCCGGTCGGCGAAGTCGTCGAGTCCAGATCGCGGGCTTTCTAACCGCGTCAGTCAGATGGGTAGGTCAGGGGTGAGTAATGCCCGCTTATTCTCCAGGTCCTGCGGCCGGCCTCCCTATTTGTCTGAGACGGTAGACCGTCCCTCCAGACCTGTCATGCGGTTCCGGGTCCAGCCAAACGACTGGATCGAATACTTGGCTTTATGGTTGAACCGAGCGCCCATCCCGGTCGCTGAGGCGATGTTCGGGATGGGCGTCGCCCGAGTCGTCATGGCCGGCGTGCGGCTGGGCGTTTATGCCGAGCTGGCCCGGGCTCCGGCAACGGCGGAGGTGCTGGCTGAGCGGCTCGGTCTAGACCCCCGGGGGACGGGCCATCTGCTGGCCTGCCTGACGACGCTGGGTCACCTGCGGTGGCGAAATAATCGGTACGAACTACGGGGTCGCCTACGCCGATGGCTCGACCCGGCCTCGCCGACTTACGTCGGGACGTTCCTGGAGTTCAACGAGGACCAGTGGGCCTGGTGGTCCCAGCTGGAGGAGGCTGTCCGGACGGGTCGGAGCTTCGATATCCACACGGCTCCGCCGGAGGACCCCTTCTGGCGGCGGTACGTCACGGCCATGTATGAGCTGGCCCGCCTGGCCGCCCCGGAGGTCGCCCGTCGGCTTCGGCTTCCCCGAAGGCCCCGGCGGCTCCTCGACCTGGGTGGCGGCCACGGATGGTACGCCGCCGAGCTGTGCCGACGGCATCCGACCCTGCGGGTGACGGTCTTGGACCTGCCAGGGAGCATTCGCATCGGACGGGACATCATCGAGCGAGCTGGGATGAGTGACCGGGTGACGTTTGTCGAAGGCGACCTCCTGCGAGACGACCTCGGCGGGCCCTATGACGGTGTCTTGTGTTTTCAGGTCATCCACCATCTGACGCCGGTCCAGAACGCAGAACTGTTTCGGCGGGTCCATCGGGTTTTAGTCCCGGGCGGGATACTGGCCATCTTGGATTACTTTGCGTCGCCCCGTCTCCGGCGACCCGACGCCGCCTTCTTGGGGCTTCACTTTTACCTGACATCGGCGGCCTCGACTTACACAGAGGCCGACCTGCGGGCCTGGCTCCGGGACGCCGGCTGGGCCTGGGTCCGCCGACGCCGCCTTCGCCGAATCCCCGTGCAGACCCTTTATGAAGCCCGGAAATCTGGGCCATAAGGCCGGGAGGACTATCGGACGAATGCCTTCTGCTGATTGCCTCACTGCCGAGTTTTAGTAAGGGTGCCATGTCCGCTTATCTGGCCATCGAAACGTCCTGCGACGAGACGGCCGCTGCCGTCGTGACCGACGAGTTCCAAGTCCTCGGCCATCGGGTCGCTTCGCAAATGGAGCATGGCCCTTATGGGGGGGTCGTCCCGGAACTGGCGGCCCGCCGACAATTGGAGGTCCTCCCGGCCGTCTTCGAGGCCACGCTTCAGGAAGCGGGCCTCTCGATGGAAGCTCTCGACGGGGTCGCCGTCACGCGGGGACCTGGCCTGGCTGGGTCGCTCCTGGTCGGGGTCGCCTTTGCGAAGGGCCTGGCCGTGGCTTATGAGAAGCCCCTCGTGGGGATTCATCACGTCGAGGGCCATTTGTGTGCTGTGCGTTTGGAGACCCCCGACATACCCTTGCCCGCCCTGGGCCTCGCCGTGTCCGGAGGCCATACGCATCTCTACTACATCGCGGACTGGCAGGACTTCCGGCTCGTCGCTCGGACCCGGGACGACGCCGTCGGGGAAGCCTTCGACAAGGTCGCCAAGCTCTTGGGCTTGGGTTATCCCGGTGGGCCTATCATCGACCGGATGGCCGAGTCGGGCGACCCCCGGGCCTTTGCTTTTCCGGTCCCCCAGATGTCTGACGGGTCCCTGGACTTCAGCTTCAGTGGCCTGAAGACAAACGTCATGAACGTCTTGAGGCAGGCCCCCCAGGCCTTTGCCCCGGACGCCGAGGGCCGGTGGCCCCAGCGGACATACGACCTCTTGGCGTCCTTCCAGCAGGCTGCCGTCGATCAGCTCCTGGACCGGACTCGGCGAGCCCTTCGGGCGATCCCCGTCCGGGCTCTCGTCGTCGCCGGGGGCGTCGCCTCGAATCGCCAGCTTCGACGAGAGATGCGGGCCCTGCCCGAAGAGACAGGAGTTCCTGTTTACATCCCCCGGCCGGACTTCTGTACCGATAATGCGGCCATGATCGGGGCAGCAGCCGTAGCTCACTTCCAGGCCGGCCAACGGGACGACCCCCTTCGGATGGACGCCGACCCGGCGTGGGAACTCGGCACGGCCTTCTGGATGTCCCTCCGACGGGAAGGATGGGAAACGCAGGGTGCACGATAGGGATCTGAGGGATGGGTGTTCGATACGGGTCTTTAGAGAGAAGGGGCCGGAAAAACCTAGTCCCCGACCTAACAGCGAAGCCGCAAGAACCCGATGAGTAGGAAGAGGTGGCCCAACAGAAAACAGACGCCCCCGAAGGGCGTGAGGAATGCGAACCACCGAGCGCCCGTCAGGGCCAAAGCATACAGACTAAACGAGAACAAGAGAATGCCGAGGGTATAGAACAGGCCCGTGTATCCGACCGTGGGGACCCGTTCCACCAGGACGGCTACGACAAGCAGGGCCACGGCGTGGATGAGCTGATACCGGACGCCGACCTCAAAGACGTTGAGCCGGTCTGGCGGGATAAAGCGCCGGAGGCCGTGGGCCCCGAAGGCCCCCAGAGCTACACCGAGTAGAAGCCCCAAGGCCCCCAGGATGCCCCACACCCGCATTGCTTCGCCTCTCCCCAGCGATTACGTCGTCCGTCGAAATCGGTCCAGCTTCCGGATGAACGTTCCTCGATGTCGGGCCGAATT